>DAOUAU010000142.1:0-6233 GCA_034433195.1 Dehalococcoidales bacterium | reverse complement strand
GCCGCGATCTCAGCTCTATGCAAGGCCCACCCGAAGCCTCGATGAAGAAACAGGGCGAATCGATAGAGCAGGTAGCACGGTTGGCCAAATGGTTTGAAAGAGAATTCGGGAATATCGATTGCCGGGACCTGCGCAAATCTCATATGGGGACCGATCTGGCGATGGGAGTGCCCTGGCAGCAAGAGTGGGCGAATAGTTTGGGAATGGGTCAGCGTTGTAAAGACATTGTAGCCAAAACCGCCAGGAGAACGCTGCTGATGCTGGACAATCCCAAATTGGGCATTAAGGACATTACCTAGAATTGGGAAACAAGTCATTCTATTCAGGTTGTTCAAAGAGGGCACGGAAATGACGACAAAACCGGAAACCAAATCGGCCAGTTCGGGAACCAGGATTATTCCCACCTTCTGTCAGGGCTGCGGGGCTGCCAAACCGCGCTGCGCAGTGCTATGCCATGTTCGCGGCGGAAAATTTGTAAAAGTCGAGGGCAATCCGGAAGCTTTCAATAACTGGGGACGGGGCAGCGTTTCGCTGTGCGCGAAAGGCAATACCGGCATGCAATATGTCTATGCTGCGGAACGCTTGCGGTACCCTCTGATCAGAACCGGAGCCAAAGGAGAGGGCAAGTTCCAGCGCATCTCCTGGGATGAAGCCCTGGAGATAATCGCCGCCAAACTGATGGAAAGCAAGAAAAAATACGGTCCGGAGGCTTATGGTTTGCTGTCTCCGGAATACTGGCCAGTATTGAGTACGCTGGGACGCCGTTTTCTGAACGTGTACGGCAGTCCGAATTATCTGCACAGTGCCATTTGCGCTACTCCGCGAATCGCGGCGGCCAGGATTACCATTGGGTTCAGCAGCTGGTCTACAGATAATTTTGAAAAATCCCGCCTGATTGTCAACTGGGGAGCCAATCCGGAAAATTCAGCGCCTAATCAGGGTCAACCCTTTGCGATATTAAATGCTGTTGAAAAAGGAGTTAAACTGATTGATATCCGTCCGATGATGGACCCGCTGGCCTCCAAAGCTGATATCTGGCTGCCCATCCGGCCCGGCACTGATTGCGCGCTGGCTCTGGCAATTTTGAATCATATTATCAACGAGAAGCTTTATGATGCCGGTTTTGTCAACCAGTGGTGCTACGGCTTTGAAAAACTGGCTGAACATGTGCAGCAGTATCCGCCGGAATGGGCCGGTCCGATTACCGGAATTTCGCCTGCCAGAATCAAAGAAGTGTCCCGCCTGATGGCTACTATCAAACCGATGTTCTTGAAGACCGGCAACGGCATCGGAGATCAGACTACTGACGGCACCTCAACGATTATGGCCACCAGCCTGATTTCGGCCATCACCGGTAATCTGGATGTCTCCGGGGGATATTACGCCGGATTTCCGGCGGTGGATCCCAGTTTGATCAAAGTGAACAGCATCTCAACGCTGTCTGAAAAAGCGCCGCCGGACTTGGTGGAAAAACTGGTGGCGCCGGAAGCTCCCCTGTGGTATCAGAAACCAGGCAACTGGGAGGGCGGTCCGACATCGGCATATTTTAAAGGTCTGATGAGCATTTTGACTGAACAACCCTACCCGCTGCGGGTTGTGCAAGCCTCCTGTACCAATCCGTTGACCGCCACGCGCAATCCGCGTAAGGTAGCGGAAGCCTTAAAGAAACTGGATTTCTTTTTCGTGATGGATAGCTGCCGGGCTTCGCATATGGATTATGCCGATATCGTCCTGCCAGCCTGTACGGATTTTGAGCACAGCCATCAGATTGAAGTGCGCAACCGCAAGGAAGGTACCTGGATAGGCATCTATAACCAGGTGGTGGAGCCGCTGGAAGAGTCCCGCTCAGACTGGCAGTTCTTTCTGGACCTGGCCGTCAAAATGGGCTATAGCGCCGATTTCTGGAACGGTGATATGGACAACTGTCTGAGAGAACAGCTGGCCCCTTCCGGAATTACTCTGGAAGAGTTGAGAAACAGCCCGCGCGGTATTTTTGTGAAGAGGACCGCACCTCCGCCGGCTGCGGAGTCCCGCAGATATGCCCAGTTATTTAAAAACCTGCCGCACGGCAAAGTGCAGTGTTATAACGAGGTGATCGGCGGACGCGATGATAATACACGGAGCGGCCGGTTGCCGTATTTCCCGACCTATCAAGGCCCGCCCGAAGGGCCCACCCAGACTCCTGAATTGCTGCCAGAATATCCTTTGATCCTGAGCGATGTTCACGCTCATCGCTTGAGCCAGCACAGCTTTTATCATAATCTGGCTTATTTGCGCCAGTTACAGCCATATCCCTGGATCAAGATTAATCCGGCTACCGCCCAAAAATATGGCATCAATGACGGTGATTGGGTCAGAGTAGAATCACCGCACGGCTGGTCAAAATTCAAAGCCACGTTTTTTGAAGGCATTGCACCGGATGTATTGATGACCAAACGCGGCTGGAGCCAGTCCTGCCAGGAACTGGGATTGCCGGGTTATCCTGAATTTGACGGCGGCAGCGAAGTGAATAACCTGTATAACACGGACACTGCCATTTTTGATAAATTCTATTCTCAAATGCCCAAGCAGACCCTGGTAAAAATCAGCAAGCTGGAAGGAGAATAGGTGATGCATAAAAAATACGGCTTTTATTTTGATTCACTTAGGTGCTTGAAGTGTTTTGCCTGTGAGATAGCCTGCTTGCAGTGGCATGAGATCAAGCCCGCCACCGTCAAGCTGAGAAGGGTGATAGAAGTGACTCGCGGCTGTTTTCCGGATGTTACACGCACGTTTTATTCGGTAGCTTGCCGGCACTGCGCCAAACCACCGTGCGCAGCCGCCTGTCCCAGCCGAGCAATCACTAAACGTGCTGAAGACGGGATTGTGGTGGTGGACTGGCAGAAGTGCATCGGCTGCCGTCAGTGTCTGGAAGCCTGTCCCTTTGGTATTCCGCAATTCGGCGAGGACGGTACGATGCAAAAGTGCGATATGTGCCTGGACCGTCTGGAAGAGGGACAGACGCCGGCCTGCGTCTCCACCTGCCCCACTCAGGCTTTGCACTGGGGAACCATTCAGGAATTAGCGGCTGTGGCTGGGCGCAGGTCTGTGACAAAGGCTGCCGGAGTTGATATTTAACCCGGTTGGGTTGAAGGAGAATATCCCGAATGACCACTGCCAAAGAATATAACCTGTGTGGAGAACAATTAGAAAAACTATTGAATTTGAATTCCTCACCGATTGCCGTCAAGATGCTGGAAAAAGAAACGGATATTCCGCCGCAGGCCGTCCGGCCCCGCCAGCATCGAGGTTACCACCTGGCGCAATGTCAGGCTTTCGCCATGTCTCGCCGGGAAAGTGCCGTAGTGGCCATGGTTAAAGAAGACAACTGGTGCCCGGGTGCAGTGATTGCCTACGGTCTGGTTGAGATGCCGGAAAACACTGAAGCCCGCCGGAATAATAACGGGGACAGGTTTATTTACGGAAAATACCAGGGTATCCTGACTGCTCCGTTAAAAACGGCTGAATTCAAACCGGATGTCGTGATCATGTACTCGGATACCAATCAATTGCGGCATCTGTTGTTAGCCATGAAGCAGGAAGAAAGATCTAAAGTGACCGGTCATTTTTTTCCCTTCTCGTGCGCCTCGGCGGTAGTCACTCCCATACTCAAAGGTCAATATACCGTATCATTGCCCGATCCGGGCGAATATGCCAGGGCATTAACCATGGCAGGAGAGATATGTTCAGCATTCCGGAAGCCAATTTGGTAGAACTGGTGAATGATCTGATCAATTACAAAGCCGTGGGCCCCGGTTTTGCCCATGAGACTGGTATGATCATGCGTCCCGATTTCCCGCAGCCGGAGCTGTATAAAAAGGTCTTCGAAGGCTGGGGCATGGAGCATGAAAAATAAGAATTTGGCACTGGCATGGGTACGTTTTTAAAAGCCGGGTGTCACAAAATCTCCTGCAGTAGGATCCCGGGGTGACTTAATCATTCTTCAAGATAAAGTGGCGGTAACGCCGGTGACACCGGTGTCCCGCCTGTGTAACCTGACGTAATAGGTGATCCGCCAGCCCGCTTTTTCATAGCGCTTTGACCAGGTAATCCGAAATATCCTGGACAGCAATTTCCGGGGGCGCGACCCGTTTGAGGTTAGCCAGGCAGATAGGACACACAGTGATAATCTGCCGTGCGCAATCGGCTAGCTGCTCCATTCTTTTTACCGCCAGTTCGGTCGCTTTTCCCGGAAACAGAGACTCCAGCGGCCCTCCGCAGCAGCAGGTCAATTTACCTGAGAGCTCAGTTTCCTGAACGCGTACCCCGCAGCGTTTGAGAAGCTGCCGCGGCTGTTCAACGGTATTTTCATGACGGGTGTAAATACAGGAATCATGGATGGTCACTTCCTGCTCCAGGCGCTGATGGAAAGAATACTGGTGTTCCGCCAGCACCTCCAGGTAGCTTTTGACCTGCAAATCAAAACCCTGGATGACCCGCGGATAGATGCTTCTGAGGATATTGGTGGTGTGCGGATCAACAGTGATAACGGTCTTGACACCTTGCTCCTTTAGTATTTTGTAAATCATTTGGGCATGAGCCTTGAAAGCCGTATCCAGCCCTTCATCATATACCAGCGCCCCGGAATAAAGGTCTTTTTCATAAAGATATCCGAATTCTACTCCGGATGCTGTTAACAAACGGGCGATATTGATTAAGGACCGGTTATAATCTTCTTGTTCCTGCGCACCGGCTCTGGCCATAAACCGGGTCAGATCGATTATTTTGTTGATGGTGCGGCCCAGGGCGAAGAATCTGGTAATCCGGGAGTTTTCAAATTTGGCCAGTTGGCGGCTCATGGAGTTTATCAGAGGCACCAGTTGATACATCTGGCCGGTATATAACACAGTCTGTCCGCCGCGCGTCAGATTCAGGCCTTTGGCCCAGGCTGAGGCCTGGCGGGCAGAGATGGGCAATACGCTTTTTCTGAGGCGGCTGTTATCCGCAAAGATTCCCAATGTACTTCCTATTGGTACCGGCATCTTAACTCCTGTCTATTTGATATACATTCCTGTTGATGTAATCCCGTAACGAACGCACGTTTTCCGCAATATGCACTCCGGACGGGCAATTTTCTTCACACATTTTACACAGCAAACAAGAATAGATGGCAGTCTGGTTTTCCAACATCCGGTCTTTAGCCCCCATCAGAACGTAGCGAAACAGGCGGCGGGGAAGTATTTGAAGACCCACCGGGCAGACAGCCGTACAGCATCCGCAATTGATACAGGCTGAGGCGTTAAAATCCTGGTTCAACTGCATACTGGCCAGAAATTTGTGATCTACTTTCAACATCATTTCCCCTCAACCAGCTGATACTGGTAATAGTCATCAGCGCGGCTCTTGGGTAAGTCCGCTATTTTTCCGTATCGGCGCATCATCATCACCCACCTGGTGACCTCAGCCGGCGGACTGTTCAAAATTTGCGCGATTTCAATCAAAGTTTTGGGTCCGTCTTTCAAAGCGCCGGCCACCCTGTCCTGCAGATACATTCCGTCACGCAGGATTTCAGCCGGATTTCGCGGTGTCTTTCTTTTCACGAATTACCTCTCTGGCCAGAGCGTCAATCATCATCTCAATCTGCTGGTTGGTATATCCTTTTACAGAGATAGCCTGATACGGACAAACCGGCACGCAGGCGCCTTCACCTTTGCACAGCACGGCGTTGACCGCAGCAATCTCTTTGTTGCCGGCCGTCACCTTTTCAATGGCACCGTACGGGCAGGCTTTAGCGCATTCACCGCACCAGGTGCACAGGTCAAAATCTACTACTGCCACGAAAGGTTCAAGGTCGACATAGCCTTTAAGCAATAACCCGGCGGTTTTAGCCACCGCGGCCATGGCACTGGCGACGCTCTCAGCGATATTTTTGGGGCCTTGCCCCGAGCCGGCGATATACAGGCCGTCAATGACCGTTTCAACCGGCCTCAATTTGGGATGAATTTCGTTAAAGAAGCCGTCTTTTCCAACCGGAATCTTTAGAACATCAATCAGCCGGTCGTTTTCGCGGGGTGCCATACCGGTGATCAGAACCACCAGGTCAGAGCCGATCTCAACCTCTTCACCGCCCGTCAAAAGGTCCTTCACCCTGACTATCAGTTGACCATCTTCAGAGGTTACCCGGGGCGGTTCTTCCTCTGCGAAGCGCAGAAAAATGGACTGTCTGGACAGCGCTTCGTTATACAGGGGCTCAT
>DAOUAU010000141.1:0-4454 GCA_034433195.1 Dehalococcoidales bacterium | reverse complement strand
ATTGCGGAGATCAATCGTACCATTGACTATCACAACTTGAATCATCATGAACGCCAACTGACACAGCGTACTCCGGTGATGTTAAGCGGTTCCCTCTGTGATGACCCGCCCACCCGGGAACTGATTGTAGCCAGTATCGGACACAGCGTTGAATTTTTCACACCCCAGATAACGGTTCCTACTGATTTTCCGGTTTCCTCATTCGCAGCCAATCTGGGTTTGTTATATCAGTCCAGATCCGGTTCCAACCATCAACCGGCCGTTTTCGGCCACCGCGCTGAGCGCCGAGTTGGTTTTCTGCAAGCCAGGAAAACAGCCCTGAGCCGTCCGGTGAACATCAAACAACTGCTGGTCACATCGGCTATCATCGGTGCACTGATCTTGTTTATCCCGGTCTGGATTTTAAGACTCCAGGCTTTAAATGAATCAACCAATCTAAAAATGAGAGCTGACAACCTTTCGCTGGAACTGGTGACAGCCAATCAAAAGTTACAACAGGATGTTCTGGTCCAAAATAAAATAGCTGAATTGACCAGGCAGACGGAGACCCTAAAAAAAGAAAGGTTGATGATGACCGGCAATGGCGACCTGGCGTTAATACTGCGCACTATCAACTATCATTTACCCTTGGGAGCGGTCTTGACCAATTTGTCTGTAAAACCTGAGAAGATAGTCCTGGAAGGTACCGTCCAAAACAGGACAGAGGTCATCCAGTATATCCGTAATTTAGAAAAACAAGAGGTTTTTTCTGAAGTCAGAATCGCCTATATCGATGCCGGCGCCGATACCGAAAACGCCGGAATCATTTTCCGTATTATCATCGAACGTTAAACAACTACCGGAACAGCATAGTGGGGGAGGTTGGCATGACAAATAAAAAAATATTAGTAGTGGATGATGAGCCGCATTTGATCAGATCTCTGACCTTCATTTTAGCTAAAGAAGGGTATCAGACAACCATGGCTTACGATGGAGAAGAAGCCCTGCTGAAAATCGGAGAAAGCTTGCCGGATTTGATTTTTCTGGACATCATGATGCCTAAAAAAAACGGGTACGAAGTGTGTGAAATCATCCGGAAAGTACTTGGATTAAAAAATATTTATATCATCATGTTATCGGCCAAAGGCTGGGATATCGACCGCGCCAAAGCCATCACAGTAGGAGCTAACGAATTTATGAGCAAACCATTCAGCCCATTGGATATAGTCTCAAGGGTCAGAAAAGCCCTGAATCCTGTTCTGGCAGGAGTCAGTGGAGAATCTTGCTAGTTAACCTGAATCATTGAAGAGGTACTGCCATGAGAGTACTGCCAAACGAAACCAGTCTGCTATTTGAAAATATTTTCTGGCATTTGCCGACACCTGCGGTATTATTGGATCACGAATTCCGAATTCTTCAGGCTAATAATACTTTTTTGGAGAAATCCAGCCAGCGTTTAGAGGATATCCGTTATCAGAGTTTTCTAAAAATGATTCGCCCTCGAGAGATGGATGACGACCAATTTCGTAATTACCTTTACGCCGATTTAAATGAAAAAACCAGCATCCAGTTTGCAGCTTTCCTGCCCACCGGAACGGAACAGGGATTCCGAACGAGTATTGACATCCAAATTTTGAGACATAACGGGGGCATATTTTTTCTCTGTGTGCTACAAGACCTGACTGACCCAAAAGAAGCATCACTGCAAAATACAGATCTTGATAAAATCCAGGGTGTTGTTGACAGGCCGGATGAACTGATTCAATCAATCTCTCCTGACGGCACCCTGTTGAGCTATAACAAAAAATGGCTGGAAACTCTGGGCTATACTTCCGAAGCAATGCGTGGATTGAACATCACTGATATACTTCGGGAAGACCAGATTCCATATTGTTTCAAAATTATCAACCGCGTCCGTTCAGGTGAAAAGTGTGATTTGATTGAAACCGTCTTTCAGACTAAAGACGGACGGAATGTCTTTGTGGAGGGCAACTTCGACGGACATTTCGAATACGGCAATTTAATATCCGTCCGCTGCGTCTTCAGGGATATCACCAGACGCAAGGCACTGGAAGAGACTTACAGTCAATTAGTGAATACTTTTCCGGTTTCCATTTACATCATACAAAATAATCAATTCCGCTTTGTCAATCCCAGCTTTCAGTCCATGACCGGTTACGGAGAAAAGGAATTAGTTGGCAAAGAGGCCTTCTTTTTGGTTCATCCGGAGGACAACTCTTTCGTCCAAAAAACCGTCAACCGTTTACTCACTTCAAATAGAAGCACCAGTTACGAATTCAGGCTGATCCGCAAGAGCGGGGAAATCCGTTGGGTGATGGAGACTATTGTTTCAATTCCTTTTGAGGGTAAACCGGCATTACTGGGCACCATGGTGGATTTGACGGAGCGAAAAATTGTTGAACACGCTTTACAGGAGTCCAAAGACCGTTATCAGACCCTTTTCAACAGAGCCAGTGATGCTATTATCATCCACGATCTGGAAGGCCGCATATTAGAGGTCAACGATGCTGCCTGCAAACTCATGAAATATACCCGCAATGAATTCCTTAAACTCTCTTTGATCGATATCAAAGCGCCCAAATATGTTGACAGAATTGTGAGTGGCCTGAAAACATTGCCGGAAACTGGATATTTCCAGGCAGAATCGGAAAACATTACCCGGGACGGCAGGATCATACCGGTTGAGGTAAACGGGGTGGTTATTGAATACGAAAATAAAAAAGCCATCTTGAATGTAGCCCGGGATATTTCTGAACGTAAACAAGCTGAAGCCACGCGTAAACAAAATCAAGCCCGGCTGGAAAGTCAGTTAAAAATAACTGAATTCAAAGGCGACAGTGTGCAAGATCTGTTGTATTTCGCCCTGGATGAAGTGATAAATTTGACCGGCAGCAGGTTGGGATACATTTATCGCTACGATCGCGGCCAACGCCAATTCACTCTTGATTCGTTATCCAAAGAAATGATGCAAAAACTCACTGCCTGCATTCCCACATCCTCATTCAGTTTGGATAAAACCGGTCCGCTGGGCGATTCGGTCAGGCTTCAAAGAGCGCTAACTATGAACAGCCCTCAGGTTCCCAATCTGTATCAGAACGGCTTTCCGGAGGGTGTTTACCAACTGGATAATTACATGACAGTTCCAGTGGTCATAGCAAAGGAGACTGTGGCCGTAGTGGGAGTAGCCAATAAAAGCGGACACTATACACCGGTTGATAAACAACAGGTTAGCCTCCTGATGACCTCTATCTGGAATACGCTTGAGCGTTGGAAAACCCAGGAGGCCTTGCGAGAGAGCGAACAGCGCTACCGGCAACTGATTGAATGCGCTCAGGACGGAATCCTTGAGATAGACCGCAAAGGAACAGTCCTGATGGCCAATCCGGAAGCCTGTAAAATGCTGGGTTATACGGAAGATGCGTTGCGGGGTATGAATTTCGAAAATACCTGCTTGCCGGAAGAACGCCAAATGGCCTCCCGGAGGTTACTGGAAATCCAGGCCGGCAAAATATTACGCTTTGAGAGACAGGCCCTGCGTAAAAACGGTGAGCAATTTCCCATTGACGTCTCCATTTCACCTTTATCTCAGGGCTGTTTCCAGGAAGTGATCCGGGATATCACCACCCGTAAAAAAATAGAACACGCTCTGCTGGAGAGCGAACAAAAATTCCGCCTCCTGGTGGAGAATCAAGTTGACCTGGTGGTAGAGTTAAATGTTCAAGGCGAATTTGTATTTGTAAATCCATCATATTGTAAATTATTGGGAAAAACCAAAGATGAAATACTCGGTACATCCAGTTATGATGTAATCCACCCGGAAGATAAAGTGGAAGTTGAAAAAACCAATCAAAAGGTCTTTGCTCCGCCTTACACCAGTTATTCCGAACACAGAGTCAAAACCTGCCAGGGTTGGAGGTGGATAGCCTGGACCAGCAATGCCGCTATGGATAACCACGGATCTGTTACCACGCTGACCTGTACGGGACGTGATATCAGTGAAAGCAAACAGGCCAAAGAGGAACTGGAAAAAGCCAATCAACGCCTGCGTGAACTAGACAAACTGAAGGATAATTTCCTGTCTACCGTTTCTCATGAACTGCGAACGCCCTTGACCTCGATTAAAAGTTTTGTCGAGATTCTTTTAACTTATGATGAAGATAGAGCAACCCAGAAGGAGTTCCTGGGTATTATCAATGAGGAAAGTGACCGCTTGACACGTTTGATTAATGATTTCCTGGACCTGTCCAAAATCCAGGCCGGCCGGATTCAATGGAAAACTGAAGCGATTTCTATTCCGGAAGTGATACATCCAGCAATCAATGCAACCAGACCTCTAGCGGATAAAAACAAACTGAGCATGATCGTTGAAATAGCGCCGGTTATGCCCAGAGTCCTGTTTGATAAAGACCGCCTGACGCAGGTTTTCACCAACCTTATAGGCAATGCTATCAAAT
>DAOUAU010000140.1:0-10261 GCA_034433195.1 Dehalococcoidales bacterium | reverse complement strand
AGGATGGAATTGAGAATATCCTGCGGCAAAGGCCGCTCCTGATAAGCCCGCACACTCACTCTATTTTTAATGATATCCAGCATGGCATCCATCCGGCACCTTCCTTAATTCTGTTCTTCTCCTCAAATAATACTAAATGAAATCATCAGATGACAACCTGACCGGCAAATGATTCAAGGTACGGGCAGGGCTTGAATTTTGAATTCCGCTGGATTAGGTATAAACTATTATGGATACAATGATTTTATGCAGCTATCCACAAAGTCCTCGATGGGAATAAGGATATAGAGATTGATTACGCCCGAACCACATAAAAACCTGGCCGCGGTCCTGGGGCTGCGGGCCGTCAGTTCTTTGCGAAATGCCGCTTACCGCATCTACTTTTTGGGCATGCTGGGCCAGTTTGCTTCAATGAATATGCAAATGATCACCGGTTCACTGCTGATTTACCGCCTGACCGGTTCATCCGCGCTGCTGGGAACCATGTCTCTGGCCCACGCTCTGCCCATGATATTTTTATCCGTTTTCGGCGGAGCGATTGCTGACCGGATGCAAAAAAAGCTGCTATTGATGATTGGTCTGTGGTGTTCTGCCGGGCTGGCTCTGGGCATCGGCCTGGCTCTGGAGACCGGAATCCTCAGTGCGCAGAAAGAAGGCTCATGGTGGATACTGGTACTCTCATCGTTTTTGATGGGCTGCATTTTCGGGGTGATGATGCCTGCCCGCCAGGCTATCATTCCCGAATTGGTGACCAGGGATCAGGCCATGAACGCGGTGGCCCTCAATATGCTGGGCATGAATGTCCTCAGTCTGGCAGCTCCGGCCGCCGCCGGCTTCCTGATAGACGCTTTTGATTTTCATTCAGTGTATTTCTGCATGGCCGGACTGAACGTTTATTCCGCAATTATGGTGGCGTTCATTCCGCACACCAGCCCCATACGCAATCAAACCAGCAGTATTCTGGAAGACATCAAGCAGGGCTTCAGCTATATGAAGAGGGACCGTGCCATTCTTTTTGTGCTGGCTTTCACGACTCTGGTAGTGGTTTTTTCCATGCCTTTTCAGCAGCTTTTACCCATTTATGTGGATGATATCCTGAAGGTAGGCGCGACCGGCATGGGAGTATTAATGAGCGTCTCCGGAATGGGCGCTCTGTTTGGCTCAGTGGGGCTGGCCGTATTGCCCAATAAAAAACGGGGACTGCTTTTGCTTACCAGTGGTATGGTAGTAGGAGCGGCATTGCTGGTTTTTGCCTTCTCACGCTCCTGGCCGCTCTCTCTGGCATTTATTGTGTTCGTAGGGCTGGGACATACTCTGCGCGGAACCATCGGCAGCGCCCTGCTGCAATCTTATACCGAGCCGGCGTATATGGGACGGGTGATGAGCATCCTGATGATGCAGTGGGGAGTGATGAGTCTGGTGACCTTCGCGGCCGGACTGGTGGCCGAATTTGTGCATGTACAATGGGTTATCGGCGGCCTGTCTGTGGCGCTTTTAATCACCAGTGTATTGGCCTTCTTCCTCTATCCCAGAATTCGCAAACTGGATTAGGCGCCTGTTTCCAGCAAACTAACTTGATAGCTCCGGTAGACCAGCGGCCAATATCACCAATGATCAACACCCATATTCGATACAAGACTTATTAAACAGCTTATGCTATATTGGTTAATGTCAGATTAACAATTATGACCTGGAAGCCCGCCGCTGATGTATGCGGCCGGTCAATGCAAAATACCAAGGAACAGTGATTGTGAACAGTGCGCCAGTGAAACCAGTCAGCGGGGCGTTCGGGCATCGAATGACAATTTCATTTCAGAGTCCGGCCTACCGCTATTTCTTTATCGGTTCGATCGGTCAGATTACCGCCATGTTCATTCAGATGATGGCAGGACCGCTTCTGATATACCGCTTGACCGGTTCATCCGCTTTGCTGGGCGTAAATGCTCTGGTGGGAGCCCTGCCCACCATTGTTATCGGGCTGTTTGGCGGAGCGCTGGCTGACCGGTTACAGAAGAAATACATTTTGATGACCTGTTTTGGTTTGATCGCCCTGATTAGTTTATTCCTAGCATTCTGGCTGGATACTGGACGTCTGAGCAGGGATGTGGCCGGGTCTTGGTGGATTTTAATGGCGGCCAACTTCCTCCAGGGTTGTGTAATGGGTTTCATGATGCCGGCTTTGATGGCCATTGTGCCTGAAACAGTGAAACGAGAGCACTTGATGAATGCCATAGCTCTGAACAACCTGGAGATGAGTGTCATCAGCCTGCTTTCTCCCGGTATTGCTGGTATTATGATTGACCAACTTGGTTTTGAATCTATATTTTACGCCGTCACCGGGGCATACGTTTTTGCCATGGTTTTCTTTTTTCTAATACCCAGAAACCAGCAAGTTACCCATCACAAAGGTCAGATTTTCTCCAACATCACCAACGGGTTCAAATATATCCGGGGCAACCCCACGGTGATGATACTGCTGGTGATCACCATGGCGATGGTGCTGCTATCCATGCCCTTTCAGAATTTGCTGCCGCTCTTCACCGATGGCATTTTCAATGTGGGCGCCACGGGGTTAGGGCTTTTGATGAGTCTGGGCGGAGCGGGCGGGTTGGCCGGTTCCTTTGCCATCGCGGTTCTGCCTAACAAGAAAAGGGGGCTGCTGCTGTTATTAAGCGGTCTGCTTTCCGGTGCCGGAATAATCTTATTCGCCTTCTCGCCGGTTTGGGGATTTTCTTTGGTGATTATGATAGTTGTAGGTTTGGCCGGGGCATTGCGGGGTGTTTTGAGCAACACACTGCTGCAAACATATACCGAGGGGCCTTATATGGGAAGAGTGATGAGCCTGACCCATATGCAGTTTGGATTCATGGCCATTGTCACTTTTTTGGCGGGTGTACTGGCAGAAAGAATCATGGTCCAATGGGTGGTAGGCGGCATGGCCATGATTCTGATGGTATTTATTCTGGCGGTCTGGCTGGGCAGCGCACGCATCCGCTCTCTGGAATAGGTTTTCAGCGCAAGCAAGCGGCGGATTTCAACTACAAGAACGGACTAGAGGGTGTCTTCACTCCAGCGGTCATCCTCCATGTGAGCCTGGTGTTCGGCATAATCCACCATCCACAGTGTGCCTTTGGCCAAAGAACTGCCGGGATCGCAATTTAAGGCCATTTTGACGTATTTGCGGGCTTTTTGAAAATCCGCCATATCCAGATAACACACCGCCAGGTCAGTTAAAATATTGACGTCATCCGGTTGGATGCGCAAGGCCTTGTTAAGAATCCAGATACCCTGCTCTCTTTCTCCGGTATTAAAAGTCGACCAGCCCAGACCGCGCAGGTATTCGGCTTTCTCAGGCAGTGTCCGCAAGGCTATTTCAAATTCTTTAACTGACCGTTTCCATTGGTTTTCCAGAGTATAGATAAAACCCAGTATAAAATGATACTCAGGTTTTTGGGGTGCCATCTGGAGAGCTTTGCGGATGTGCTCCTGGGCTAAATCCGGCTTTCTGAGGGTGAGATAAACATCCGCCAGGTAAGCATTGGCATATTCGATGGCCTCCGCTTCTTCGGAATACATTAAAATGATGTACTTGTAAATATCAATGGCCTGTTCGAAACGGTGCTGTTCGATATGCTTCCGGGCTTCATCCCAGAGAGTTAATAATTCGTACGGGACAGAATCTTCCAAGTTACTGGTACTCCGGCATCGATTGACAAACAGCTTCGGATATTCCAAATGCCAGAAGGCAGCGTTATCCGGCTAACAATTCTTTGATGCGTGATAAAAACAAGCTCCGGTCGACCGGTTTGGGGAAAAACTCATTGGCGCCTACACCGAGAGCCGTGGTTTTATCGGCATCCTGGCCTTTGGCTGAATGCATAATGATGGGGATTTTGGCGGTGACGGGATCTTCTCGCAAACGGTGACACACCTCAAAACCGTCCAGTCCTGGCAGCATGACATCCAGAATCAGCAGCGATGGGCTTTCATCTTTGGTTTTGCGCAGACCGGTCAGCCCGTTAGCGGCGGTAATCACCTCATATCCTTCGCGCTCCAGAATATGCTGCAGATATCTCTGGTAGCTGGGATCATCTTCTATCACCAAAATCTTAGCGGCTATCTTCATACCCTCTGAAAGGACTTTTCACGCCATCACCCGAAGATGATTATACCATAGGAAATTGGAGTAGTAGAATACCCTGCGGCCTGTTTCCGGCGCCCGGCTCACGGATCCCGGGGCATACTGCGCTGATAATCCCGGATGGGAGTATTCCCAGAAATAAAGCGCCCGGGAAGATCAATTATTGATCTTCCCGGGCGCATGAAGGTCAGTAGTTACAGGGTATGGATGGATTTAGCCGGCAATTTTAATCATTTTGCGTCTTTTCAGCACTATGATGGCACCCAGGGTTAACAGTCCCAGACCCAGCAGCATACCGGCGGACAGTTCAGGAATCGGATAACCGGGTGATCCTTCCGGGGGAGTCAAAGTAGAGCCGCCGGTGATCCAGCAGGTGATGATATCATTAGACCGGACGGTGCTGCTGTTGGTAATCCGCAAGGCCAGGAAGTTTTCTTTCATAACCGTAATGGCGTAGGCATCAAAAATGATGGTCATTCTATTGGTAGAAGCGTCATACGAAATGGTTGCGGCAGACGCCAGGGGTGTAAATTTGTCCTCACCGGATTTGGTGATATCCCAGACTCCCAGTACAGCATTGATATCAGCGCTCCAGTCCTGGGTGGTACGAATGGATAAAGTCCACAGGCCAGCCGGGAAAGTGACATTGACTAATGCAGATTGATCAGACAACCATGTCAGGGTCTGCCCAGGCTCCAGTATTACCGAACCAAACTGCATATTGGAGATTTTTTCCATTTCCAGTTCAGAAGGCACCATGCCATTGGGGATGTTGTTCAGGTACCAGATATCGGCGGATTGAGGCTCCGGCAACAGGGATGAGACTGTAACTGAGGCGCTGGAGGAGGCTCCGGTCTGGACGATGGCAGCGGTATTGTGATACACCCCGGCGTAACAATAAACAAAGGTCCTGGTGTATTGTACCGAATCTGTTTTGTTGAATTCCCAACTGCTGCCGTTGGTATCCCGGACGTTGATGGAGTTATTCTTCAAAACAGGAGATGGCACAGTAAAGGCACTGGTATCAGGGGAAGGCCCTTTGGGTGTACCAATGCTGCCGGAATGATTGAGAATGGTGACCCTGGCAGAAATCTTGTATGTATCGCCAACTTTCGGGGACGGGATAGCAATGCTGTAATCATATATTTCAGATCTACCGGGTTGGATTGAAGTGCGGGTCCCCAGATCAACAGCGGCGGAATTTACTACTGTGAATGAGCCGTTTTGTCTTTTCAATAAATCGACAAAGATGGCAAGACCGGAGGTGACGACGTTACCGCTGTTTGTGACCGTGATTTTTCCACTAACCAGGGCTTGATCGGTGCCTGCGTCTTTAGTAACTCTGATAGTATAAGTTGATATGCCGGCGGGTTGGTCCAATGTCAGTTCCCAGCTATCCGGGCTGACTGACTTATCGATGGTCCAATTATAGGTTTTCTCCCAGGCAGGCGTTCCGGTGACACTGGCGGTGAGGCTTGTACCGCTCTGTCCGTTGGCGAATAGCGCTCCGGTGCTGGATAACAGCAAGGTGAAGGCCATTACCAGTATGGCGATCATGGAAAGGACCCTTTTCATTAGTAGTTACTCCTTTATCTCATTCTCTTTGATAATCTGGATATTAAACACCTTTTCAGGCGTTAACCTATTCCAGAATAGCGGAAAGGAGTAAATAAACAGTTACGCATAACTCTCTGATCTCTGAAAATAGTGACAAAAAGGTTACAATTTGGTGAATAATGGTTACACTGGTATTACAGTTTTGTGAGAATGCGGTGGAATCAATAGCTGGAGTTGAAACAGGGACTCCATACCGGGTGTCACCCTGCGGGGAACCTGGGCGCGCTTACTCGTCGGCGTCTTCTCCTTCGGGAATCAGACCGGCGTAGGAACGCGGGGAAGGCGCGGGCGCTGATGTAACCGGTTGTTTGCCTGCCAGAACGGCTAATTTGACCACCTGTACTTTGCGATAGACTGCCGAATAATCACGGGTGATGCCGTTAACAGTCAACAAATCGGCTATTTTAATACCGAATAATCTCTCATTTTCCTGTAAATAGGGCTCAATCAATTGCCAGTCTTTTTCATTCAATTCGGCATACTCGCCGCCGTTTAATTGTTCCTGGCTTGATTTGCGGTGCGGATCTCTCAAATAGATGGCGCCGCCGGAAGCCAGCGAAAAAAGGTTAGAGCCGGGATAGGGCGAATCCAGTTCGATCAACTTGCCATCCGCATCATAAGTCACTCCGTTCATTACCACAAAGCCGCCGCCATTATAAGGATCACCGGCCATGAAAGATTCCGCCAGATAGTCCAGGCAAGTGCCATTGATGATAATGCGCGGACGCCCTACGGCGTTAATCAAAGGCCGCCCGGCGGCGTTGCCCATGATATAAACCTCACCGCCTTTGGCGCCGTACATGAAGGTTTGTCCGACATCACCATAAATTACCAGTTTGCCGCGCTTCAATATCTGCCCCACCTGGTCCTGGGCATTGCCGTGCACATGCATTTCCAATCCATCGATACCGGAAGCCAGGTAGTCACCGGAACTGTCAAAGACATCTATGCGCACCCCATCCGATTCCCGGGATAATCCGCAGCCGGTGAAACGCTGTCCCTTGCAGGCGAAGACAATAAAACGTTTCCACCCCAGTTGATTGGCGGCTACTATCAGCCGCGCATCGCAGTCTTCACCTTCCGGCGGGAATTTCTGAGCGTTGATAATCAGGATTTGCTCGCGGCCTTCGGGGGCCCGCAGAGCCCGGCGGCTGGACCAATCCACAAGTGTATACAGGCTGTCATAATGGTCTGTGATGGAAGGTGTACCTTTGAACATGCGGGTCAAGCTCTCCCGCATGATATGCAAACTCCAGTTGCGTTTTTTCTGCCCCAGCGGCAGACGCATGTCATTCAGGCAAGTGAGTAGTTCGATGGCCTTACTTTTTTCTTCTGCTCCATTTTTAGCCTGGTTTTCCAAAGACCGGCAATAAGCCTGCAACGTGGCATAATTCCACACTGCCAGACCGGCGGCGGCCTGAAGGACCAGACCGGACACGGAGCTATTGCGGAGGTCTAATTCAACTTCCAAAGCCGCTTCCTTAATGGCTTTGGCGAATGATTGCCCGGGTCCCGCGGTTTGAATTTCCTGGCCGAATTTATTGGTGCAGGTTAGTGATGCCCCTTTATTCCTTGATCCGCTGTTCTTTAAAGTGAAAATGAAGGCTCCGCCATCGGAGGAACTGCCGCCGCGGGCGTTCCAGTATCTATCAGCTACCGGGCAGAATCTTCTGTCTTCACCGGCCAGACTTTTGAGAGTGGCATCAATGGCTTGCTTTTCAGAGCAAATCAGACCGATCTGGACCTCGCCATTTTGCAGAGCAAAGACCTGCGGTCTGAGCATGGCAGTATCGGTGATACCGATTAGTTGCAATTGTTTATTATAAAAATCATTACGGGCGATAATAAAGAACCAGGGCCCGTCCGGTGAGCAGGCAATATGGTTTTGCTGGATGCGGCGGTAGATGCGCTGTTTGGCTTCCGGCAGGCGGTCAAAATCATACTCCGAAGTAGGGGCCATGGCTTCAATAATGTATTCCAGAGGATAACCGAAATTACGGTTCCAGAGGTCGAACAGTTGCACGGAAACCTCGGTATCGGTCAGGAACTGCTGCTTGATATTGTATTGTTTTAAATAATCAGTGATGGCAGAGTAGTTGGCGAAATCGCCGTTATGCACCAAAGCCTCATCCATGCCGATAAAGGGATGCGCTCCACCGGGGTGCCACACCCGGCCTTTGGTGGGATATCGCTGATGGGCAATCCAGCCGTGGGCTTTGAAGTTATCCAGCAAATAATATTTGGCTACCAGTTCAGCGTAACCGACGATTTTCAGAATCATCACATTACGGCCGTGAGAGAGTACAAAAGCCTGCTTTTGACCCAGAGAGGCATAAAATTTCTCATTCAGACGCACGGAATTCTGAAATATAAACTCATCTTCCGCACGCGCCGGGTCCATTTCCTGCAATTGATTTTCAGTGATAAAACGGTCCAGCACATTGTTCTTGACACGTACAAAATAGCGCATGACATCCGGAGGCCGTACCTCCAGACCCTTGATATCACGGTAATCTCCGGCGGTGGCAATCATGCCGGATTTATGCACTTCCAGAAAGGGTTCGATGCATTCTTTTTCAACTTGATTTTCAATATCCGGTTCCAGCAAGGCCACCTGCAGCAAATATTGGTTTTCCAGCACATCACGGGAGACGCCCAAAGTGCGCGCATCCAGTCCCAGGGCCGCGATGCCGCCGCCCTTGCCGTTGCCGCGGTTGTGCATTTGCACCGAAGGTTCAAAAATGTGTTTTCCGCTGACGGGAATGGAAGCGATAAAACCGGTGACACCGCACCCGCCTTCCTCAGCCGCTTTTCTCTCTGTTCTGGCGCTCCAGGGCAGTTTGCCGCGGGAGGCCGTGATGTGGTCCAGCATTTCGTTGATATCACGCATTCGGATTATCCTAAATTACCAAATTTTTGAACGGTGTGGGCTGGTATTTTTGACGTTCCGGCTCTTCCAGATAATCCATATGCACCAGTAAATCAGAACGTCCCACCAGATCCCTGATACTGTTTAAGCCGTAGCTCCGCAGAATTTCACACCACTGTTTTCGCCAGGCGGTATACATATTGACCAGACGCCGTTCAGTATATTCCTCGGAAATCTGATGTCCCAGTTCTTTGTCAGTACTGGCAATACCGCGGGCACAGCCGCGCCCGCTTTCACAGTTGGCGCAGCGCACGCATTCCAGGGCCACCAGGTCAGCCGTACCAATCACCGCACCATCGGCGCCCAGGGCAATTGATTTGGCCACGTCCATGGCATTACGGATGCCCCCGCTGACAATCAGGCACATCTGGTCTCGCACTCCTTCAGCCAGCAGGAAGCGGTGCACTTTGGAGATAGCATATTCAATGGGCATGGCGATGTTTTTCTTGGCAATATCCGGCGCCGCTCCGGTACCGCCGTAACTGCCATCAAAATGAATGATATTGGCTCCGGCATAATAGCTGCCCACCGCCACCATATCAGAATCGGAAGGCGTGGACACTTTAACTGAAACCAGAGCCCGCGGATTGATATGTTTAATCCAGTCCAGATGTTTTTTATGGTCCTCCACCGAATAAACACTGTGGAAGGGGAAGGGTGAGAACAATGAACTGCCTATCATGGTCTCACGTAATCTGGCTACTTCAGGAGTCACTTTATCACCCAGCAAATGTCCCCCCAGGCCGGGTTTGGCGCCCTGGGCGTATTTGAACTCCACGATCGGAGCATGGATGATGGTCTCTTCCCGGACTCCGAACAGACCGGTGGCTACCTGGGTGATGATATGATCACGATAAGGTATGAAAGCATCCGGATAACCGCCTTCACCGGTGCAGGTAAACGAATCCAGTTTCCGGGCAGCGCGGGCACGTCCCACCAGTACCGGCAACGCGGTAGAACCAAAGGACATGCCGCCTCCATAACAGGGTTGCGAAATGGTCCTCCTGGGGCGGCCGTCATCTCGTTTATTCAGGACGATGCTGGTATCAATATCTTCATCTGGAACGTTCAAATAATCTTTGGGGTCAGGAATTTTTAAGCGCAGTTTGTCAAAACCCCCGCCTGAATAACCCAGGTTGTATTCGAGGTCCACATAGGGCAAGTCGCCCGTTTCCGCCATATACCACTGTGCCAGTATCATTTCCGCCGTCCAGCGGTAATCACCGATGGTTTCCAGAATCGGATTAAGGCCTACTGTTAAAGCTTTCCGGGGACAGTTTTTAACACAAAAATAATCATTAGCGGCGCATTTGGGGCCAATGCACCTGTAATCCAGGGGACGCAACGGTTGAGTATAATCCTGGTATCTCAGATGGACTCCATAAGGACAAAGTTTGGCGCACAAACCGCAGGAATTGCAACTGGCACTGCGTTTGACCATATACTTGCCGATCGGATTACGATAGCGTGAAACCTGTTTTTCTATCGCTGGAGCAGCGCCGCTGTTTTTAGCTGGTCTCCTGATTTTTGAAGTTTTCATATCATTGTTCAACCATCGATTCATTTTATTGGCC
>DAOUAU010000139.1:0-4415 GCA_034433195.1 Dehalococcoidales bacterium | reverse complement strand
AGACCATGCATCTTGCCATTCGGCAGCATACGCGTTCCGGGGGGATGCCATTTCTTGTCCCAGTCGATGGCCGCCTTGCCCTTTTCAACACATTCTTTCAAACTATCTCTGCTCTGAAAACCCAGTTCAATTTTCTTTTTGTCCAGTTGTAGCATATCATGGTGTTCAGCGCCATCATTGATTAAAGCTAGCTTAACCGGGTCCATCCCCAGGGCGTCCGCGGCTTTATTAAACACCATGGTAAAACAGGTGGCGTTGGGTTCTTGCTCACAGCGCACCGGAACGGCTGGTCCTTTATTGACCTTTACAGTTTCTGTTTTTCCGTATATGTTAGGAATTTTGGTATTTTCAAAAAAATGCGTCACTAAACCAAAAACCGGCAGGTGTTGATTGGTCAAAACGGCTTCAGCCATCACTGCTGTGATGTTGCCGTCCAGTTTCATGCCCACTTTGAAATTATATATCCCTTCATCCATCTGGCCGCCGTAAAAATCCTCACGGCGATTGAAAATCCATTTTACAGGCCGGTTGAGCCGTTTGGCGACCACCGCCGAGCAGTAATGTCCTCCCAGGTTCCAGGGCATTTGACTCCAGCCTCCGAAACTGGCGCCCTGATAAGGGCAATGGACTTCTATTTTATTCATGGCTATGCCGCCAAACCAGGTGGAGACGGCGCGTTTACAAATGTGAGGACGCTGCTGTTTTACCCACAACTCGGGATACTCGCCATTCCAGCGGAATATGCCGCACGGTCTTTCCGGCCCTATCCAGGTGTTCAAGCCCTGTTTAAACTTGAATTCTATGATTTTTTCTGCCTGGCTGAAACCGGCATCGATATTGCCCCAATTTTCAATGTAGGTGCTCTGGTGCAATATATTGCCATCGGGACTCTCTTCAGGATTGGCCAGCGGAGCGCCGGGTTTTATCGCTTCTTCCGGTTCCAGCACAAATGGCCGGACCTTCCAATCAATTTCAATCAACCTCAGTGCATTTTCAGCTATCTCTTCACTGTCAGCAACTACGAAAGCTCCCACTTCTTCACCTTGAAAATGAGCGATGCGCGGCAGCGGAGCTACTGCAGACGGTTCATGTCCTCCCAGATCTACTGCCGGCGGCAGGCCGGTGTCATCATATCTCAGTACGGCTCTTACACCGGGACAGGCTTCAGCCCGGCCGGTATTCATACTCATTATTTCGGCATGGGCATAAGGCGAAGTCAGAAACCGGCCGTACAACATTCCGGGTACAGCAATATCCAGAGTATATTTGGCCGCTCCGCTGGCTTTTTCATAACCATCGATACGGCGCACGCCCCGCTTGCCGATATAGTGAATTTTGGCTTCATCCAGAGGATATTTGTCAGCTTTGGCATTATCGAATAATTCCATCATCCTGGCTTTATCATTACTATCCATCAGACGCCTCCCCGCAGGATTTTTGCCGCTTCCAGAACCGCTTTAATATGCTGCGGATAGGTACCGCAGCGGCACAGGTTACCGGCCAAAGCTTGTTTTACTTCTTCGGTTGAGGGGTCAGGATTATGATCCAGTAAAGCTTTGGCTGTCACAATAAAGCCTGGAGTGCAGTAACCGCATTGCATACAGCTGTATTTAATATAGCTCTCAATCAGGGGGTGATTAGCCCTGGCGATGCCCTCGATGGTTTCTATGTTCTGATTATCACATTCGCAAGCCAGAGTCATACAAGAAAGAATAGCCCGACCGCCGGATATCACGGCGCAGCCGCCGCAGGCGCCCTCGGTACAAAAAGCTTTCGTTCCGGTTAGTCCCAACAGTTCTTGAATAACGTATTGCAGGGTCCATTGAGATTGAACTCGTAATTCATGCCGCTCTCCATTGACCGTCAGATTGATCATTACTTCGTCGTTTAGATCTTTGTATTGCGCTTCCAGCATTTCCCTTTCCTCTGTTTTTTTGTCCGGTCAGCAGACCATTTTTATCCGGTATGATTGTTGATAAGTGGATTATATACCATGAACTTTCAAAATAAAATACTACGCGGCGAACGAATAAGCCTGGTTTTGTTATTGCTATTTTTTAATAACATCGTTATTAAAACCAAAGACATGCATGCTGGGATATGCTGGCCCAGATTTGTCCTGGAATTCCCCTTTATTTGGTAATGATATAACAGCGGTGAGGATAACCACCTGAAAAATCCGGCGGAATACTATCTGTCTTTTCTTTGATAGAACATTTTTGAAGCTCTTTTTTGCTGATCACAAAATCCCGGTAATTGGTAGAAAAGAGTATAAATCCCCCAGGAGATAGCAATTCAAGAGCCTGGTTGATCAGAGACGGATGATTTTTTTGTACAGAAAATGATTGACCCTTGTTTTTGCTGAATGTGGGAGGGTCAAGAATTATTATGTCAAATCTCATTAGTTTATTTTGAGCATATTCAAGATATTGCAGGGTATCCATTTTTATAATCCAATTGGATTCCAGCGGCAATTCATTCAATATCAGGTTATCTTTTATCCATTCACAATAGACGCGTGAAATATCCACGCTGAAGGTTTTAGCCGCGCCGGATCTGGCAGCATATACCGTAAAAGACCCGCTATAAGCGAAAGTGTTTAAAACGATTTTATCGCGGCACTGAGAGGCCAGCCAATGTCGCGTTTCGCGATGGTCAAGGAACAGCCCGGTATCCAGATAATCTGACAGATTCACTTTAAACCTGGCCCCGTATTCTTCTAAAAATATTATTTTTTTTGCTCCGGACGGCAATTCTAGATCTTCTTTGGCTCGATTCTTGTAAAAGAATTCCTTGATTTGTATCTGTTCGTTCAAGACCAGTTCCAATTCGGAAAGCAGCGCTGTTTCGATTTTCGCGAATACATGGATCACCGCATTATCCAGATAGATATCAACACTGACAGGAAAACGCGCACTCCGGCTGATCAGACGGTAAGCCGAAATCCGGTTGGTAACCAGATAATGCCGGATGTTTTCAAAGTTGGCGCGGATTAATTGACCAATCTCGTTATTCAGCTCGATCAACCTTGCCTTGATAAACAGTATCTGATGGTAAACCCAGTATCACATATTGAGGATTCCGCTTTCAAGCGGCAGGGATGGATATTCCGGTCTTCAAATCGCATCCGGGGGTGACAATGCATATTTTGTAGCTGCCATGACCATTTGTTATAATAACAGTAATTTAACATATACGATATATTATTGATATGCAAAAAAGGGGACATTTGTCATGACTATTACCGGCGGAGAAATGTTACTGGATCTCCTGGAAAACCAGGGAATCGAACAGATATTCAGTTCACCCGGAACCGAATGGGCGCCGGTCTGGGAAGGTTTAGCCAAACGCTCTCAACAAGGTAATTTGAAATTGAAATATACTAACTGCAGACATGAGAATCTGGCTGTCAGCATGGCTCAGGGTTATGCTGAAACCAGCGGAAGAATGGCGGCCGTATTAGTTCATTCCGGAGTGGGAGTCCTTAACGGTTCTCTGGCAATCCGCAATGCGCTGTTTGCCAGGACTCCTGTTTTGATTATCAGCGGTGAAACCTACCAGCATAGTGTGGATAATGAGGCCAAACCTCAGGGCTGGCATTGGTTAGGATTGCTTTCTGATATCGGTGGCCCTTCGGCGATGGTTAATAGTTATGTTAAATGGACCAACACTATCAAAGACTGTGATAGTATGATTGATTTGATCCAGCGGGGCTGTCAGATTGCCAGAACTCCTGTTCCCGGGCCGGTTTTTCTCACCATATCGCCGGAATTATTAGCTAAAAACCTGAGCGACCGAAAGGTAACTTCCTGTTGTACGGCCAATATTTATCTTCACATTTCTGACGCAGATCTGATCGAAGCCGCGCGTCTCCTGGTTAATAGCCGGAAGCCCATGATTCTGACAGAATACTCCGGGAAAAATCCTCGGACAGTAGCCGCTTTAGTCACTCTGGCTGAATCTCTCAGCATCCCGGTATTTGAATTTTTCCCATTCTTTGGAAATTTCCCCAAAGCACATCCTCTCTACCAGGGTTATGATGCTAACGCCATGCTTCAAGAATCCGATATTATCCTGATAGTTGGCAGCGCTCTGCCATGGTATCCGCCGGCGGCTTGCCTCAGAGAAGGGGTGAAAACTATTTTACTGGATGAAGATAGTTTGCATCAGAATATCCCGTATTGGGGTTATCACATTGATTTGGCTTTGACCGGAAATATCGAACAGGGCATCAAAGCTATTACAGACAGAATACAAAAGGTCTCACTGAATGAAACCTTTATAAAGGAAAGATTGAGTTACTGGCAGTCCAGACACCAGATGATGATGCAGGATTGGGAAAAAGAAACCTGGTCCGATCAACATAAGCAACCGATCGCCGTCCGCTGGTTCCTGCAAAAAGTACATGAATTGAT
>DAOUAU010000138.1:0-2471 GCA_034433195.1 Dehalococcoidales bacterium | reverse complement strand
CGGCGTAGTGATCATTAATGGCCATGAATACCCAGCTAAGGAGATTATTCCTGATTCAGTCGTGGGCCTGCTGAGTAAACTCGGCGCAGGTTACTAATTTGAGAAACTCAGGTGAAAACTTCAAAATCAAATAGCGGAGATTGCATAATATGAATGGGGTAATAATTCCCTCCAACTGGTATTTTTAACTTCTCATCAAAGGTATTTTACCAGTTCGTATGGGGTAGTTACCTCTTTTTATGCCTCCTTTATCCATCTATTTCTGAGTTTCTCGGATAGCTCGGTACTAGATAGTAACTTATTTTTACTTTATTTTTACTTTATTGTTACTGCATCTAGCCGCTAACTGTGCTATACTACTGCGAAAACAAAAAGACAGGTAATCCACAGCAAGCTGTGGGGTATCTATGGGAGAGAATCAACATCGCTACCCAACTCCACCTCGATTCATCTCCTGGCAAGCAAGGGGTATTCTCAAATTGTTTTATGATATGAGATCGAGAGGGAAGAAGAATGACCCGAATTTCGAATCTGCTTTTCAACAAAAGGCTGCTGCTGGCGCTACGTCTGGCGATGGGATCAATTTTTATCTCCGCTGGTTTAAGTAAGTTAATCCACCCAGGTGAATTCGTGAGCCTGGTGGTCAACTACCACGTTTTGCCGGTGTCTATCGCTCAAGTTTACGGCTTCATGTTGCCCTGGGTGGAACTGGTGATAGGCGCTCTGCTGCTTTCTGGCTTGTTCAAGAGAGTGGTCGCAAGCATCAGCCTGGCCATTCTGGGTAGCTTTTTTATCGCCAACCTGAGCGTACTAATAAGCAGTTCGGGCATTAATTCCTGTGGTTGTTTCGGCAGCATCATGCCTTTAAGTCATACCGGTTCTTTAACCCTGGGCCTGTTCATGATCCTTGTGTCAATAATGCTTTTATGGGGTCGAAGAACCACTTTCATCCCCAGACAGTCTACTCACCAACTCCGCTCTGTCAGATTGGCGGTCAATGTATTTTTGACATTTGTAATTCTTATATCCTCCTTACCAGGGCAGGCTGTCTTAGCCTCCAACATGGGTAAAACCATTTTTCCCTTTGTACCCGATTACCCACCCTCAGTTGACTCCCTGTCCCAATCCAAACCCCTATTGGTATATTTTTACGCTGATTGGTGCCATTTCTGTAAGCAGCAAAAACTACTGCTTGATGAGCTGGAACTACAATACGGAGAGGTTATGGATTTTGTCCGCGTGTCAGGCCCGGACAATCTCCAGTTGATGGAAGATTACGGGGTGACTGGTTTTCCGACCATTTTTCTAAAGACCGCAACCCCCCCGTACAAGGGGTCATTCTACCGGAAGTTCGATGGGTTCACGGAGGCAAATATACTGCAAGAAGCCATCGAAAGCATGCTGGCAACCGTCCAGAATGGGGCAACCGGTAAGGTCAGTGTGTTCAACGGTCAGCCAGGTTTAACGAAGGGACCGGCATATACCGCTAACCGCGGGACTAAAGAGTTGACCCCTGGCGCAATCACAGCGACATACCTGGGACTTCCTTTGAATTTTGAAGAAAATAAGGGCCAGGCTGAAGCCGGTGTGGACTTTTTAGCGCGTGGCCGCGGCTATACACTGCTTCTCTCCCCCGGGCGTAACGTCCTATTAGTCAGCAATTCGAACTTTAAAAACGACCTGAGCAACAGCTCGTTCCAGTCACAGTCTGTAAATTCCATTAAAACCGGGGCCCCTAAAGTCATCACCATGAATCTAGCGGGCGCTGATTCTGATGCCAAGGCAACCGGCCAAGGCCTGCTGAAGGGCAAGGTTAGTTATCTCACGGGCTCTGATCCTGCCGCCTGGCACAGCGATATTTCAACCTATAGCCATGTAAATTATGCGGATATTTATCCGGGCATCGACATGGTCTTTTATGGCACTCAACAGGAACTGGAATATGATTTCAAGGTCGCTGTAGGAAGTGATCCAAAGGTAATCGTTTACAGCATCGAGGGAGCCTCGGGAGTGGAACTTGATGCTGATGGCAACCTGTTGATCAACATCGGGAGCGGTCTGATCACGATGAAAAAGCCCACCATTTATCAAATCACGGAAAAAGGGCAGACGACGATTCAGGGTGGATACATCCTCCTGAAAAATGACAGTGACGGTGATTATCAGGTCAGCTTCTGGGTCGGGGCTTATGACCCCGCCCTTGAGTTGATCATCGATCCGGTGATCGATTATTCGACTTTTCTAGGTGGCAGCGGAGATGAATTTGCGAATGCCATCGCTGTAGACGCGGACTTTAACGCCTACGTGACCGGCCGCACTTTCTCCACCAACTATCCAGCTACAAACGCCCTACCGGGAGTACCCAGCCCTGTCCCGTCCGGTGGTTCAGATGCCTTCATTACCAAGCTGGATCCATACGGCAAGAGTATTCTGTACTCGGTTTACCTGGGCGGCAGTGGTGAAGAATCAGG
>DAOUAU010000137.1:0-13253 GCA_034433195.1 Dehalococcoidales bacterium | reverse complement strand
AAGTGAATTTTTCAGGAAGAAATCTACCGCACCCAATTCCAGCGCTCTCAAAGTAGCCTCAGTACCGCTGCCTGTCACACTGCTTAACATCACTACCGGTGTGGGGCATTCCACCATAATCCGTTTCAGTGTTTCCAGACCATCCATATGCGGCATTTCCACATCCAGAGTAACCACATCCGGTTGATATTGTCTGATTTTTTCCAGAGCTTCCAATCCGGTACGGGCAAAATCAACCACCTCAATTCCGCCGGTGTTCTTTAATTCACGGGCGATCGCCAATCTCGCAAAAGCCGAGTCATCCACTATTAATACTCTTGTTTCATTGACCATTATCAGCTTCCTGAAGATTTTTTCTTACGCAATCAGGCGGTAATCTTTTTCACCGCCGCCATAACACGGTCTGCATTAAAAGGTTTTACCACAAAGTCCTTTGCTCCCGATTTCAAAGCTTCAATGACCAGAGATTGTTGTCCCATAGCGGTTACCATAGAGACCTTGACACCAGGATCGATTTCAACCAGTTTTTTCAGGGTCTCAATGCCGTCCATGTCCGGCATGGTGATATCCATCAACACTCCGTCAGGCTTGTATTGTTTATATTTTTGCAGCGCTTCAACCCCGTTCCCTGCTTCAAGCGTCTCATATCCATTATCCTGAAGAAGTTTGGTACAGCGCATTCTCATGAACGCCGCATCATCCACTACCAGTATCCGTGTCATAGTTTTCCCTCCATGACCAATCATCTATAATTCCATGACCTGACCATTAACGGCCTTAATAATTATCCGTCCGGTATCCATGAAAAAGTAGACGCTGCGTCCAGCAGTCCCGCCTACTTCCGATCCCAAAATCGGTATATTTTCTCTGCTCAAAGTAGCCTTGATCTCTTCTATATTGCGTTGTCCGATATCCATTTGACCAGATCCTGAAATTTGCAGCATGGTGGCCCCACCCGCTACTTTGACGATCAGATTCTCTTTACTCGAACCCTGTTTTATTAAACGATTGATTAATAACAGCGCCCCGGTATCTATATATTTGACCGAAGGAGCACTGATATCATTTTTATTCCGGCAGGTAGGCAGCATCATATGCGCCAAACCGCCGGCTTTGGAAAATGGATCGTAAACGCACATCGCGATGCAAGAACCTAAACCGGTACAGCTTAATACGACCGTGGCGTCTTTCGTCACTACTATTTCACCCAATCCAACGTGTATTGAACGCTGATTCGTTGCTAACATGCGCTTTCCTTTTCGATATTATTTTGAATCAGTGTGCACTATAAACGATGGCAGAACCAGAAAACGTCCTTCAATCTCCTGACCGGTACAACTGAAGAGCAATTTGATAACAAACAAGGACTCATTTTGATCAAAAGATTCAGCCAACACTGAATCGATTAACGCCCCTGCCATATCTTCAACCACGGCCGGAGGAGACGGCATCAGGCGTAAGCCGACACAATCTGCCACTCCATTCAGAAAGAAGGTGCCTACGATATTACCCATCTCGCCCAGAACTGAACGTTCCATTTCACCCAGGCTGTGGGTAGTCCCTGGATTCACACCCATCGCCATATCAACCAGTTCATAGGCTGTTTGAGGCTTGAAAGCCAGCAAAATATGCCCACAGGTGTTCCCTGAAAAAAGCAGATATACCCCGATTACCTTGTCGTCAGATTTGCCAATCAGATTGGTGGCATTTCGCAGTGACACTTCTTCAATGTTCAGGGCATTGATCTTAAAATCCCGATTGACCATTTGCGAAAGGCCTGACACCGCAGTTGTACTGCCCACTTTGGCCAAACTAGCCCAATTGGCTAAAGTGAATGCTCCGTTATTATCGTCTGTTACCATTTTTACCCTCCTGTGACGTCTCAATACCCAAATTGCTAGCTTTCTTTAATCAGAGTTGCCGTATCCAGAATCAGAGCAACCTGACCATCACCCATAATAGTGGCGCCGGAAATACCGCGTAAACTGCCAATAAATTTACCCAGTGGTTTGACCACACTTTCCTGGGGTTCCAGAACGGTATCAACCACCAATCCGGAAAGCTTGTCTCCAACCTTGATTACCATTACATTAAGTTCCTTCGCCATGGCAACTGATGTACCATCATCAGAGAACCTCTCGTTCAATCTAACCAGCGGGATTATGTTTTCTCTCAGGCGAATGACCTCTTGACCCATCACACCATATACTTGATCGGCTTTGATTTTGAGGATTTCCAAAATAGCGGCCATAGGCACCACGTAAGTCAAACCACCTGAGGATACCAGAATGCCATCCACAGTAGCCAGTGTCAGGGGCAATCTGATTTTAATAGTAGTGCCATGACCAGGTTGACTGTCGATTGAGATCGAACCGCCTACACTGGACACATTAGTTTTTACTACATCCATCCCCACACCGCGGCCGGAAACTTCACTAACTTGTGCTGCCGTGCTGACGCCGTTCATAAAAATCAAGTTTTGAGCTTCAGAAGGAGATAGTCTGGCCGCAGTATCGGCGGAAATAAAACCTTTGGAAACAGCCGCTTGTTTTACTTTTTCCGGATCGATCCCGGCGCCGTCGTCGCTAATGCTCACAATGACATGACTTTGCTCATGATATACCGCCAGACGTATAGTGCCAGTCTCCTTTTTCGCGGCTTGCCGGCGTTTTTCCGGCATTTCAATACCATGATCAACTGAGTTTCTCAGGAGATGCAGCAAGGGGTCTCTGATCTGCTCAATAATGCTTCTATCCAGCTCGGTCTCCTGACCTTCGATGAAGAGATCAATCTTCTTACCGGCTTTTTGAGCCAGGTCTCTCACTAATCTGGGAAAACCATTCAGAATGGTGCCAATTCCTTGCATTCTGGCTCGAAGGATATTCTCGTGAAGGTCAGAGACCAGTTTTCCCATATGAACACCAGTTACATTCAGAGTCTCGATGTTGGCATCATCCCGGTACTTTTTCTCAAGCATGCGGCCAATCTGTCTGATGCGGTTGCGGTCAATCACCATCTCACCCACCAGGTTCATCAAGTTGTCCAACAATTTTACATCCACTCTGACAGTGTCAGAGATCCGGGTATTGGTCCTGGCAGGTTGATTATTATTGTTTTGCTTCGCTGTTTTAGTGGCTTCAACAGCCGCTGTGTTTCCATTATTCTTCACCGCCGCACTGTTTTCCTTGGATGAATGAATATCAATGTTGACAACATCCTGAACCGAATTAAGACAGGTCTTGATAGCCCCGGTTTCCTTGCCTGAAGCCAAAATCACAGACATTTGTGCCACGGTTGTGCCCGCTTCAATTTCTTCTCTGGAAGGGCTGCAAGCCATAATTTCCCCGATATGACCTAATTCGGTATAAAGCTGAAAATGCCGTACAGACAACCATGCACTGCTCTTTTCCAGATTGATTAAAATATTGAAGAAGTGATAACCTTTTCCCGGGCAGTTTTCATCCTATCCAACGATTTTTGATCAGTGGCGACGCTCGGTATTGGATTTGCAACGGTGTTCTCACGCCCTGTGGAGACCACTTCGGTCAGAATGGTCATCGCTTCATTAATGTCAACCTCATCCTGCTCATCATCCGAGACCAGGCGTTCACGCAGCACTTTCAGAACATCCAATCCACAGAATAAAGCATTGATCATGGCGGAGGTGAGTTCCAGTTTACCGCTGCGCAATAGATCCAGTATGGATTCCATCGCATGAGCCACTTGAGACATCTTTTCATAACCCAGCATGGCGGAAGAGCCTTTAAGAGTGTGAGCGGCACGGAATATCTCCTGGATAACATGCTTTTCCACCCCGGACTTTTCCATTAAAACCAAATCTTCATCCAGAATTTTTAGTTGTTCGTCAGTCTCATCCAGGAAAACCGCTAATTCTTCTTTAGAGATATCATTGAATATTTTCATTTTTCATCTCCACCGGATGCATAGATCAGTCATAAAATCATTTGTTCAATACCCTGTTTGACATTCTTCTGTTAAGCGCTACGCCCGCCAGAATGGCGGTGATGATTACCATAGCGCACAAAAGCGCGAACGCGAATAATTGGATACCATGCGCTCTGGCCAATTGTTCTGGTAACAAAGCTGATCCATAAACTTGCCGGTCTGCTGAATCCACGGGCAAGACCTTCAACCACCCGCATACAATGCCAAACAGTGTGGGCAGCCAGACAGCCATTCCCAGAACAACCAGTTTTATTTTTATTTGCCTATTCAACACCTGAAGTCCCTTTTTTACGGCTTTCGCAGATTTACTTTCTGAGACTGCAACCAATCGTTCATGATATTATTAACTTCATCTGCTTCATTAACCACTTCTTCGAGTGAAACGTCCGGCAAGGATTTGATTAAACGGTCCAGGTAGGTTTCTTCCTCTACATCGGCTTTCCCGAAGAGATTGGAGAACATGCTCCCCTTGTCTTCAGACGGCGCTTCTTTTTTCGCCCCATCCGGCGCTTCTTTTTTCACCCCCTCCGGCGGTTTTTCCGCACTCTTTTCTGCCGGTTTGGGTAGTTGCACAGCGCCGGCAGCTTGCACCGGCGCAGGTTCCGGCAGAGCAACGGCTTTACCCTCCACGGCGGGGGCGGCACTGTCTGGAAAAGCGGGCGTGGTAGCCGCCCGCGGTGCTGCTGAAACAGATACCGGAACATTCGCTGGAGGTCGTTCTGATTCAGTTACCGGATTTAATACAGCCGCGATTACGGCGTCATCCACAGCGTTCTCTATCTCCGGATTTGGTTCAACTTTTACCAATAAACTGTCCGCAATTTCATCCGGGTTTTGGGATTTATCCACTAAACCGGCCGGACTCACCGGTAAACTACGCTTCAAATCCTTTTTCGTTTCGCTGTTCGGGGTTACTACCCGGACAGGAATACCCTTCGCCGGTTTATCACTATTGTTCGGTTTAGCTGATTTGTCCACCACCCTGTCCGCTGGCGCAACGGTGATACTGGCTGCGGTCTTTTCAGATTCAGGCTTGATTATGTTATTTTCTTTCTTTTTTCTAAACAGGAACATAAGCCACCCCCTGGTACCTGTAACCGGTTACTTGAAATACCCCTCTCGATAGGCTTTGGACAGGACCGCGTATAACTCATTGAACCCGATAATTTTTTGCTCATGAATTCTCTTTAAGACTTCCGCTCTTTGTTTGAGCATAGAGTAGATCTGATTCCTCTTTTCATATGGAATACCTCTGCGGCTGGCCACCCTTTCTTCCAGCAGATAGGATTGATTGACTCCCCGGGCGTCAAAACTATCGTCAATCGGCTTCCAGCGGAACACTTCCATAAAAGAGAAAGAATCATTGACTGAATCATAACTAACAATTTCATTGATACTGGTGACTCGCCGGGCGTGTGAACCGTTGGGCAATCGAACCTGCTGCGCGATGACAACCAGATTCAGGTTATCCACATAAGATTTGGGTATGCTGATCGGATTGCCCGTAAGGCGCTGTATTAACTTGGTAACCGTTGAAGCATGGAAAGTGCTCATGCAAGCATGACCGGTCTGCATCGCCTGAAAGGCAATCGCACCTTCCGCGCCGCGGATTTCACCGATGATAATGTAATTTGGTCTTTGGCGCAGGGCCGCTCTCAGCAGATCAAACATGGTAACACCGGAGCCTTCAGCATTCTTGCCGCCCTCGCGGGTACAGCCGCGAATCCAGTTAGGATGCGGCACCTGTAACTCAGGAGTGTCTTCAATACTGACTATTTTGGATTCAGGTGAGATAAAGGTGGTTAAAGCATTCATTAAAGTAGTTTTTCCGGAAGCAGTCTCTCCGGAAATAAAACAATTCATATTCTCCTGAAACATAATGGAGAGATATGCCGCCATCTCAAAACTAAGAGAACCAAACGAAACTAACTCCAGAATACTGATTGGTGTACCGGAAAATTTACGAATAGTGAAATTGCTGCCTCTCTTGGAAACATCTGAGCCGTAGACCAGGTTAATACGCGAACCATCCTGTAAAGTGGCATCTACCACCGGATTACGGAAGGTGACTGGGTGCTTGATTCCGTCCGCCAGTTGAATGACATATTTATCCAATTCCACTTCGGTTTCAAATGTGATTCCAGTGCGCAAACCACCAAAAACTTTATGCTCAACAAAGATGTTGCCAATCCCGGAGCAGGAAATATCCTCTATGTTGGTATCCCGTATCACCGGTTCCAGGATTCCCATGCCTAATAGTTTTCTCTTTATGGCATAGCGCAAAGCCTGGTACTGGATGGGACTGATTACCAGTTTCTCCGCACCTCCCCCGTTTCTATTCAGGAGTGAAACCAGAGAACGTCCTTTGGATGAGCTGGCAGCTTCCATGGTTTTTTCAGCCTTCTCTTGCTTCTTTTTAAGCTTCAGCGGACTGACTTTCTTGCCGGTGCCATCATTAACAACCACCAATCTGTCCACAATATTCAAAATAACTTTCAAGCGGCTGACATTATCATCTACGCCTGCCAGTTCTTCAACAAAATTGATGAGACGTTTTTCAACTTTCTCCATCAAACTATCTACGTCACCGAAAAGACACGGTTCAATCGGAATATAATAATCCCGGATATCCTCTGGATTGGCCAGAACATGGATAAATATTTCGTCATCTACCATGTAGATTAAATTCCTGTTTTTCAGGCTCTTTAAACCCCGGTTGAGCTTCAGATAAAACTGCGGCATGCCCAATTCTTCCAGGGGAACAGAACGCAGGTACAGCAACAAATGTGTTTTTGTCTGACATTGTTCCTGAAGCTCAGGCGGCAATTGACCGTAAATGGGACAACTGGTTAACCGGGTGCCGCATTCGGCACCGCATTCTTGCTGACATTCTTTCAATTTGAAGGGTATCCCCGCCATGCCGTGTCTCCTAAACTTTAGCTTTGGACATGGGAATAATTCTCATTCCGACCCTGGGCTCCACGTCAAAAGTGACCACGTCACCGGTGGCCCGGTCAGCGCCGCGTACTTTAAGCACTTCCAATATTTTAACCAAACGGTCTCCCATCTGCTCCAGGCGGATCCGGAAATGAGCATCACAAAGAGAGCGGCTCCGGGATAGCACCTCTTCATCGAAAGCGTATGAATGTGCCACCAATAATATCGTGCGTCCCTGGTCGCACATATTTTTACAGGCTGAAAAGAAATCAACGTTAGCTACCTGATCGCTATGTGCCACCAACAAAGTGATTGAGTCCACAATAATCAATTTGTAATAACCGGGTAATTTATCAAAATGTCTGAGTAAGGCTTTGAAGCGTGCTTCAGTGTCACCGTCATCACCCCGCATTGAGAGTGGAAAAACGCGCACTTTGTCCATTAAGAAATGGTCAATAGTGCTGAGATTTAAGGACTCCATCTGATTAACCAGGCTTTTTACAGTGTTCTCAGTGGTATAGTAAGCCACTGATATGTCCGATACCGTGAGTGCTCCATATGTCAGGTGCTGGCACAAAACACTCTTGCCGGAATCGGAATGGCCTTCGATCAGACCCAGAGAGCCGATCGGAATACCGCCACCTATTTTTTCATCAACTTCTCTTATACCGGTCAATATAACTGTCTTTTTATCTACTACAGCCACGATCGTTTCCTCATCGAAATGGGATTATTGTTACCATTGCCGTTTTTCGGTTTACTATCCCTGGAAATACATAAATTTCCCAGGTCCAATTCTTGTTCCCGGCTCTCATCCAGGGGCAGAATCAATCTTAAGCGCGCTGGACGTGTGCCTTTCAGATTGTTGGGTTTATTTTTGTGCGGCGCCTCCCAGGCTATCGTTTCTACCTCTAATGGTTCATCTTCGGCCAATTGCAAATCCGAAGGTTCCGTCTCGTCAATCCCGGCTTTTTTATGATCATCACAATCTTCATCGGACCTATCCACCTTCGGGTTCAAGGTCGGCATCATACGGATAGTAGAACCGCCTCCAGCCAAAACACCGTGTAAATCAACCAGCAGCATGCTCCACACATCAGCTTTGTTGTATGAGATGGATTGCTGTAACAACAGTTCAGTGAGACGCTGGATTTTCAGCCTGACATCATCCGGCAGATCCCCGGACGAACGGTTGATCTCCATACACAGTTTCAGTTGCTCACTGATAACCTGACCACTCTCAGGTGTCTCATCCGCCAGTTCCGGAGAAGTAGCTACCTCCGCCAGATGCAAGATTAAGTCTTTCATCTCAGGATTCAAACTGCCGGTGGCGGCATAAACATCCAGGAAAACCGGCAATTGAGCTGAGCCGATTTGCTTCTTGGCCAACGAAACCCAGCGAATCACATTGGCCAGCAAATTGACTTGAGGAGCATTATAGCGGTTTAATTCAGATGCCTCATCATTTTTCGCGGCAGTCTCTTTTTGTTCGTTCACAGTCTCATCATCAGCAGCCGCATCACCCAAATCATCAGTCCCTTCTTTCAAATCCACCGGTTCGGATTTCTGATTGTTCTGTCCGGGAACATCTCCGGATGACAGACCATTGTCCTCATCCGAATCAAAATCCAGAGGCGGCAATGACTCAGAGGCCGGTTCTTCCTGATTTTTCTCCGCACCGGCAGATTGATCCTCCTGAGGTTGCGCCATTGAAGAAAAATCCGGTATTTGGTCCTGGTTTTGAGGCATGTCATCCCCGCCAAAACCATTATCACCATTCCCCGCCGTATCCCCACTTCCGGATTGGTCATCTTCCGGTTGCTGCGGCTGCTCAGATTCAGTATCGTGTGTGTTGCTGGAATCTTTAATGACGCCCGGTTCTTCCTGCATGGGAGGCAATTTCAATTCCAGCAGGAAATCACGCACACTACCCAGAGTTTGCCGCAACTCATTTTTTATTAACTTAAATTCACCTTCCAGGACTTTTACCCTATCTTCAGTCGCCATCGTAATTACCTCTTGGAACGCTCATTTTGATTTGATGATTTGTTTTCCCCTTGACTTCTCAACGGAGAAGCGGATTCCATGAGCAATGCTCTGATATCCAGCATTATCTGCTTCAACTCATTTTTTGCCGGTAAAAACTCATCTTCCAGCGCTTTGACCCGGATTTCTGCTTCAGTTAAGGATTGTGTTTGTTCTTCCATACTTCCTCACATTTTGACTGAACTGAATAGTACTTCAGCTACCTGGGGCAAGAATACCATGGCGACTCCGGAAATGGCGCACATAATAGCCAGGTTAAACAATATTTTCATCCAGCTTCCGCCTTCCACCACATAAGGAGCGATAGAATCAGCTATCGTGAAAACGATGACCAAAGGCAATACCAGGTTTTGCAGGATCCCCAATCCGGCCAGATTAAAACTGCTGAAAGCGGAAAGACCGGGAGATCCGGCAGTGGCAGCTGGCATCGAGGCTTCTGCCTGGGCCACCATGCCGCCAAAAACCGTGATCACTTCCGAAACAAAAACCAGCAGCGCTACCACTGCGGCGTGCATCGTAATACACAGCCAGCGAAAAGGTACCGCCACTGATTTACGTTTGGCTCTTAAATTGCCAATTTTGGTAGCGAATAAAGAGGCATGATGACCAACCTGCTCGGCATCTCCACCTAAATCAATGGAATCGTAAAACATGCCGATGCTGCGGTGAATCAACTCACTACCGGTTTCTTCAACAAATTTATCCCAGCACAACCTGGGCATAATGCCTGATTTCAACCTGACATAGAGTCGTTTTACTTCATAACGCAATGAGTTGATGGCATCCGTATCAATTCTGCCTATAGCATCCCTGACGGTAGTGGCGATGGCCCCCGCGATACCACCCAATGAAGCCAAAAAGGTGCCGATTTCTACATCACGTTTGGTGATTTTTTGATCATCTTTGTCCATTAGGTAACCTATCGGGAAAACGCAAATGGCGATCAACATGAAAGCCCAACCGAAATTCATACCCGCTAAAACCACAATACAACTCAATACTGCCGCCAGTGGAACCAGTATTTTAAATAAAAACTGGGCTTGCTTCTGTTCTTTGGATCCAGGCCAACTTAAAACCATTTTTTCCTTGGGCGCCATGGATCTGAGCAGCCACACTCCCAATCCAGCGGTACCGGTAGAAATAATCACCATTCCCATCAGGAAAGAAAACTCCACTTTCCAGATCATGGTCGAAATAATACCCATGATAATAATCAGCACCGCTGAAAGGACCAGGGAGACATAGGCATCACTCCACAGCTTCAAACCTTCGATCTTACGTCCGTATTCATTGTCATACTCTTCAGCTTGAGCTTTGGCTTCCCTGACCAGAAAATCCGCCTCAGGTTCGCCTGAAAGCAAGGAACTGGAAAAACGGAGCAGTAACTCTCTCATTTTTTCTTCTTTAGTTTGTTCACCCACCAGCCGGCAACTCTTGGCATAATCATGTTTCAGTCTCTCACTGGTTAGATTGATCTTGCGAAAATACCCGGCTGAAGAACACGGTAATTTGGCAGCATATTCAAAAATCAGTTTACGCGGCACTCCAGCCGCGGCAATCACGGACATGCACGAAAGCTGATACAACATATCAAAGTTAAAAGCGCTTTTATCTTTAAAATTAAAGGCGTCTTTTGGGCTGATTTTAGCCCGGCTGCGGCCGGACAGCTTCTTCATCGTTTCGTTCAGCATATTGACTTTGGTAGCGCTCATTAACTAATATCCAGACTCAGCTTTTTTACTGTACTTCATGTATCAGGATGTTTTTATATTCATTATGGCTTTCGACCCTGATCCTCATCAGGGTGTGTACCCGCTGAATATTTTAGAAACCGTAACACCGTTGGGAGTTGAAACGGAAACCAGGTTAACGCTGTTCTCACCCAGCGGCGGATCAAGTTTGCATACCATTATTACCTCTTCATCCGGGTTAATAATCCCGGGTTCAAAGGCCTCAGGAACCAAACCTCCTGAATCCCTATAGATTCCCTGAATGCTCCATTCATTGTTGTCCGGGCTAACCCCGCGATAGGGTAACCAGGTCACATGCATTTGCCCGGAGCCATCCTGGGAGTGAACTATCACATCCCATTTTTCAAAAGCCGCCAGCTTGGTTTGACCGTTATTTTTAACCGTCACTTTCAGACTATCAGAGGATGTCTGAACAGCTGATTGAATCATGATATTGGTCCGCATTATCTGTTCGTCTCTCTGGCTCATGACCTGGATGTTTTTAGTGGTAGTATCCACCGATGATAAAAAACCCTGAGACATGGTCATCCCGCCAATCACCATCAAGGCCACACAAATTATTGATACAAAAGCTGTTTCCATCTCTCATCCAACGGTTACTGCAATATCAAAACGGATACCAGGGTCACTTTTTGATCCCGCATAATCTCCTTTTCATGCCGGTGATCAAACTCTATTTTGAAAAATAGTATTCTGCCGCTATTCCATTCGGGATCACCACTTTCACGAAGAAAGTCCCGGCTCCCGAAGCTGTATCAAAACTGACCGTTATTTTGACCGTTGCTCCAATACCCCATTCAGTATCATTCTCAATATCAAAAGACCAGCGGGGATAAGATTCTCCGGCATTGCTCTCATGCGGTATGCGTACAAAATTGCCTTCCGGTCCCAAGAAAACATCAGAATCTTTGATTGCCGGTATGCGGGTGCTGCCTACGTTTTTAATCCAGATGTAAACCGTTTTCCGGTCAGCCGAACCGGTGGCATGTACGATATCAATACGGCTCTTCATCCGGTCATCAATTTTATCTGTCATACTGACCATGGCCGCGCTGGACCGGTTGATCATGGGATAAACAGAATTGAACAGAAAAACCGAGCATATCACTCCGGCTATTATTAATAATACTGTCGTTATGGTCTTATCCAACTAAGACCCCCCTTATGTGGTAAAAGAATTATCCAGGTTTTTTCGACTCTCCCAGCCGGTGGGAATGTCAGTATTTAAGCCTCGCGTAACCCAAGGTCAGGGGAGGACTTCCTCCCCTGACCTTTTGATGATTTGCCCTGGGTTTAGTGCATATCGATTACGGGATCCAGGAAAGCCGGGGTGGTGCGCTGAATTGTCAAGGTAGCGCCGGTCACCGGTTTGACTTCCAGAGTGAAGGTATGATAGGTATCCACATAGTCATAACCGATAAAATGATTACTATGTCCAGACAGGTCATTTGACCAGGTTCCGTTGGTAATGCTGTGCAGCCAGACTGAAATGACTGCTTTTTCACCGGCATCCAGCATGGTATCCCCGTTTTGTTTGCCAATGAATACCACGGTCCAGGCCATATCAGAAACGGTGGTCTCATTATCACTAAAGGCAATCTGCAAACGGTTAGCGCCAGGAGCCGGGCAAGTCAACGTTCGGGTTGTGGCATTATAGGCGAAGGCCGAAGTCAGATCGACCGAGGTGCCGTCCGTCGCCAGACCGATAGTGAAATCTATTCTGCCTATGCTTCCGGAGTTTCCGCCGGTTGTGTTCAGAGTATCCTTAAAAGCCACCACTCCGCCCAGTATCTGCAAAGTTCCCTGGGTTTCTTTCAAGCCGTGGTACACAGCTTCCTGGCTTTTCTGGGTTGAAAACAGTCCGGCTGACAGGACGGTGTAAGCGAAGACCGCGGCGACCACCACGAAGGCGATCAGGATAATGGCCGTCTCCAGGCCGGTGATACCTTTCTGTGATTTATAGATATTCTTGAAATATCTTTTTTGTTTAAAAAGCTTTCTTAACATTAGGTTAGTTGCCTCCTTTCAATCGTTCCTTGGGGATAGTTATTTTTCAGGGTAATCAATTAGTGCAAATCGTTATTCAGATTGACAAATCCGGGCATGGTTCTCTGAAAACTCAGAACAGCGCCTCTGGCGGTCTTAATCTCTATGGTAAAGGTGCTGTTAGCGATAATGGGATTTGGAAGAGCGGTTACAAGATTGCCAACCACAATCTGGAATTGTTCATTGGATTCCAGCAGGTTGTTGCCATTATCCTGGCCAACCGCGGACACCGTCCAGTAAAGGTTATCTATTCTCTGAGATTTGTCAATGTAGGAAACAGTGATCGAGTTATCGCCAGAGGCGATGCCGTTAACTTGCCCGCTGGGAGCGGTGAAATCCATGGCGTTACCGCCAGAGACTATAGCTAACGTGAAGGTCAGGTGCGTAACTTTCCTGTTGCCGATAACGTCCTCTCCCGTGGCAACCACCGAACTCTTAAGTTCCAGAGTGCTCTGGGTGCGCTCCAGGCCGGAATAAACCGCCTCCTGGCTCTTCTGGGTTGAGAAC
>DAOUAU010000136.1:0-3473 GCA_034433195.1 Dehalococcoidales bacterium | reverse complement strand
GCATAAAAATATTCAAAAACTGGCTTCTAAAACGAAGACCCAATTTGATGATATTCTGATCCGTAAAACCCGCCTGCCCACATTGTTGTGGTGTTTTTGGCTGGGTATTTATGTCGGGTTTACGGCTTCTGCCGCTCCGGATTCCTGGTCTCAGATTACCGATAAAATCATCCCCGTGCTTTTTGTGACACTGGGAATCTACACTCTGGTGATGATTCTGATGGCTACCTTGAAATGGTTTAAAGTGGAGGTTTGCACATCCACTTCCAGCAGCCTGGATGACATCATCGTGGGAATACTGATGTTTGGCACCCCCGTGGTCGGGGCCGCTCTGGGGTCAGTGCTGATCCTGAATATGCTGGGTGTCAATATGGTCACAGTAAATTCCTGGCTGGGTGATCACGGCATCAAGTTAGCGGTTCTTACCGTGGTAATCGTGACGCTTCTGCTGCTGACCACCCTGGTTATTCCCAAAGTGATTGTTCAGGCCGTCCGCAACTCCCGCTCAGAACAGACCGAAGAAGAAATGAAAAAGCGCTCGGATACGCTGGTCAGTGTGATCATCACCACTATACAGATCATCCTCATTTTCATGTTCATCATGATGGCATTGACTGAATTGGGCATCAATGTCACGGCTGCCCTGGCCGGCGCCGGGGTGATCGGTCTGGCCATTGGATTTGGCGCTCAATCTTTGGTGAAAGATATTCTGGCCGGATTATTCATCATCATGGAAAACCAGTACCGCAAGGGTGATATAGTTACCATCGCCGGACAATCCGGTGTAGTGGAAGAGATCAACCTGCGCCGCACTACCCTGAGAGATGTGGAAGGCACTTACCACGTCGTTCCGAATGGTCTGATCGGTATCTCCAGCAATCAGACCAAACAATTAAGCCGGATTAATTTGGCCGTTAATGTGTCTTATAGCACCGACCTGGATAAGGCCATGGCGGTTATCAACCGCGTCGGCAAGGAGATGTCCATGGATCCCCCCTGGAGTTCTTTTATCCTGTCACCGCCCAAAGCGCTGCGAGTGGACAGGCTGGGAGATTCCGGTATAGAAATCCGGGTCCGGGGAGAAACCAAACCCAGCCGGCAGTGGGAAGTGGCCGGGGAATTAAGATTGCGGTTGAAGAAGGCTTTTGATAAAGAGGGGATCGAAATCCCCTTCCCGCATTCTAAAATATTCTTTGGCAATCAGCCACCGGAATTTGATAAAAACACGGAGCCGGAAGAACTACCCAAATAGATCACCTGTGTGGCTGTTTTGGAGCGACTCTCCAGATTTAGAGTCCCTTCCGGATGAAGGCCGGCGTCCCGTTCAGACTCCAGGGTATCAATAGTTCCTTGATACTGACATTATTTCTGAATGACAGTTGCTGACATCATCACAGACCATCTACAACCAGAGATGGGGTTATTGACGCCTGCACCCCAGGCCGTTATCATATGACCATACCCGGCCTCATCATCAACACCGAGAATGTTTCAAAAAACATGGAGAAGCGCATGACTCTATACGGATACACCGGCCGAATTCTCAGAGTGGATCTTACCGGTCAGAAAATAACCAGTTTAAGCACTTCGGACTATGCCGGCCGGTTTCTGGGCGGACGTGGTATTGCGGCCAAAATCTATTGGGATGAGACGGGAGCCGGAACCCGAGCGCTGGAGCCTGGCAATTGCCTGGTGTTTATTACCGGGCCGGTGGCCGGCTTTACCCGTTTTGCCGGCTGCCGCTGGCAGATTTGCGGTAAATCTGCCGAGATGGAACCTGAAGCTTTTTCCTATGCCAATTTAGGGGGCAGTTGGGGCGCCTGGTTAAAATACGCCGGGTTTGACGGACTGACCGTGGTGGGTAAAGCTGAAAAGCCGGTTTATCTGCTGATAGACTCCGGACAAGCGGAAATCAAGGATGCCTCTCTTTTGTGGGGTAAAACTACCCTGGAAACACAGGAAAACCTGCATTCCCAATACGGCTCGGATGCCCGCGTTTTAGAAATCGGTCCGGCAGCCGAAAACCTGGTGGTTTTTTCAACCGTTCTGGCAGCCGAAAGCTCCTCCGGTTCAAGCGGTTTCGGAGCGGTCATGGGCTCTAAAAATCTAAAAGCGATCGTGGTCAAAGCCGATCCTAAATTGCGGCCTCAGGCGGCTGACCCGTTAACATTGAACGCTCTGGCCAGACAGGTTTTGGAGTTGAGAAGCAAAAACTACGAAAACTACGGCCATGAGACTCCCGGCACCGGCCGTATTACCGCCTGCTTCGGGTGTATCAACGGCTGCACCCGCGCTTATTACACCGCTGAAGACAACCGCCGGTATAAATCTTTCTGCCAGTCTTCAGCTGTTTATTTAGGCCCGGCTTTCAAATATTACGGGCAAAACGAGCAGGCTGCTGAAGTCAACCGGCTGGCTAATCGTTTATGTGATCTGTATGGACTGGATACTGCGGTATTTTCACCCATGCTGGAATGGTTAGACCAGTGTCATCAACAAGGCCTGATCAGCGAAGCTGAGACCGGTCTGCCGTTCTCCCGTTTCGGCAGTCAGGAATTCCTGGAGACCATCATCCGCCGGATATCTTACAGGGAGGGTTTTGGGGATTTGCTGGCGGAGGGAACACTGCGGGCGGCTCAAAAAATCGGCAGAGGTTCAGACCAGTTGATAGCCGCGGGCATCATCACCCGGGCCGGAGAAACCCGGGAATATGATCCCCGCTTGATTTTGGCCAATGCCATGATTTATGCCACTGAGCCCCGGCGTGCGATTCAGCTTTTACATGCTACCGCACTGCCGCTGAAAAGGTGGATCAACTGGCTGGAACGCCGGAAAGACGCTTTTCTGTCTACTGAAGTTTTACAGTCAATCGCCAACAGTTACTGGGGTGGACAGCCTGCCCTGGATTTTTCCAGCTATAGCGGCAAAGCGCAGGCTGCCAAAATAATCCAGGATTACGGCTATGTCAAAGAGAGCCTGATATTATGTGATTTGGCCTGGCCTATTTACACCGTCAACCCTCTGGACGAGACCATCAGACCCGGAACCCTGGAAAGCCGCATCGTCTCAGCCATCACCGGGCGTGATTTGGATGAAAAATCATTGTTGGAGACAGGAGAGCGCATCTTCAATCTGCAAAGGTCCATTTTACTGCGTCAGGGTTGGGGCGGAAGGGAAGGTGATAATTTGATGGGCTACCTCTTCAAAGAACCGGTCATGTGGACCTTTTTCAATCCTGAATTACTGGTTCCGGATAAAAATGGCCAGCCGGTCTCCCGCAAGAATGCCATTCTGGAAATACCGGCCTTTGAAAAGCTCAAAGATGACTATTATCAAGCCCGCGGATGGGATATCTCAGGCGGTTTACCTGCTGCCGCCAAAATGAGCGCTCTGCAACTGGATGACATAGCGCAGGGTTTACAGCAAGACACACTGCTCAGATGAAATTCCGCCAGGCCGCAGGGCGCTTGATG
>DAOUAU010000135.1:0-6863 GCA_034433195.1 Dehalococcoidales bacterium | reverse complement strand
GACTTGGGGAATTGATCTTTTCGGGAGGATTAGCTTTGATGAAAGAGACAGATAAAAGAGTGGTTTGGAATGCCCGAACAGATGTAATCTCAGACCCGATCGGCAATTTTTCTCTGTGGAGTTTGTTTTTCACTACTCAATCCGCAGTAGGTAGATTACGTGACCTGGAATTATTCTCCATCGGCGTTACTCCCGAACAGTCCGGAGTATTATTTTTGCTAAGCCGAAATCAAGGAAAGTCAACCATAGCTGAAATGGCAGATGCCTGGCTGCGTCAGCGTAATTCGGTCTCCACCCTCATTGACCGCATGTCAAAACAAGGGCTGGTAAAGAAAAAAAGGATACCCAAACAGAAGGACCTCGAGATTGAAATAACGCCGAAAGGACGGGAACTGCATAACCGGATCCGTAATACCAGTAAAATATTCGACCTGGTGTTTGCAGATTTGACGCGTGAAGACAAGATGAAATTCGCCGGATGTTTAAACATGGTGTTATCAAGATCACTCGGTTTACTGGAAGCGAAGCAGGAACTGCCGAAGTAACAGGATCAGTTCTTTTTCCAGCATGGTCAAGGAAGAAACCCGGGAAAGCCACGGCCGGTTCAGGCCAAATTCGCCCAGCAAAGGTTTGAAGATGACTCCAGCCAAGGTGGCTGAAACCAGGAAAGCCGTTACCCAGGAGGTGGCTATCAGCCATAAAATATTTGTTTACTTTTGACAGGTTTCTGCAGGCCTCTATTACTTCGATGATTTAGATTTGAGTATCCATTTCAGGAGGCACTAAATAATGCAGATCAGGAGTTAAAACGGGCGGGACGCCTGTGCCCCAAAAAAGCGCTGGTAGTTATTTGCCTTTTTTCCTGAAGCCATCAATCCTGGACTGGGTATCTCTGATCGGAAACTCGCTCAGGGCCTCGCATTGCAGGCCTTTTTCCATGGTCATCAGCATCGTGGTATTATACAGTTTCTTGTAAGCCGCTACCGCTTCCAGGCTATTGGCCATGATCTGCCGGGCGATCTTCCGCGCAACCTCCAACAGTTTTTCGCTTGAAACGATCCGGGATACCAACCCGATTCTCCTGGCTTCAGCGGCATCAATGATGCCGGCTGTAAAAGACAGTTCTTTGGCTTTGTAGTAACCCACCGCCCGCGGCAGACGCTGGCTCATTCCCCAACTCGGACGCAATCCAAAACGAACATGGGTATCACCGAATTTGGCTTCATCCGAAGCAATAATAATATCGCACCCCAGCACGATTTCCAGAGCCCCGGTGTAACAGTGCCCGTTGACAGCCGCGATCACTGCCCTGGGAATGGATTGGATGGCTTCAATGGCCCCGAGCGCCGCTTCATCAATGATTGACCCCACCCGGCCGTTTTCCAGTTTCTGACTGCCCAGTCCCTGCAAGTCCGCCCCGGCCGCGAAAGCTTTGCCGGTCCCGGTTAAAATTACTACGCCCACTTCCGGATCCTGCCCGGCGGCCAAAACGACATCCCGCAATTCATTGAGGGATTCCGGACTGAGAGCATTCAGCACTTGCGGCCGGTTCAGCGTAATAATGGCTACGCCGGAGTCTCTGGTGTAAAGAGTGTATTGTAATGTCATTTTAATATCCTTTTCATTCTTGTCAGTTTGTTCAAGCCGGATCTCCCCATTGATCACTGACTACTTAAGGCTATTTTTCTTTTTTTCCGGATAACTTTTTGATTCGTGACCACATGCTCCTGAAATGAGTCAAAGGGCTGGTGCGGTGTCCAAATACTTTGCCCTGGGCCAGGGCCGCCAAAAAGTCCTCTTTACCCTTGAATTCAGGCAGTTCGACGTAGGCGTTGCCTATTTCAAAAGCGGTATGGGCATCGCTGCCGGCGGTGACCGGCAGATGATGTTCCCGGGCAAATGTTTTAGCCATCTCCGAGGTATTTTTTAAAGGCGTCCGTGCGTTAAAAACCTCCACCATATCGATACGGTCTTTTATTTGCTCCATGATATCCGCCTGCAACGCCTCTGAACGGAATCTGTCAAAAGGGTGCTGGGCGCACAGCAAACCACCCTGGTCTTTGACTCTTTTTATCACTTCATCAATCGACAGGCCGCGGGGAATTTTGGCGGTCAAAAAAAGCCCCATAATTTCTCCGCTGGTGGTCAGAATTTCCTCACCCACAATGACGTAGAACGGAGCTATTTGTTTCAGCTTCAAAGCGCCTTCCACTTCATTATGGTCGGTCAGCGCAATGCAGTTTATTTGTTTCTTTTGACAGGTCTGGATGATTTGGTCCAGGCTGGTGGAACAATCCCCGGAAAACTGGGAATGAATATGGAAATCGGCTTTAAACAAAATCTGCCCCTTAATTCAAACCGTTCACTGTTCATCAACGCCTGATCAAGCCAGGTTTTATATCTGCATCTTGCGGCTTGAAGATATTACTCTCAATTTGCCATTCTCTATCACTACATCGTCTTCTATGCGCACCCCGCCCCAGCCACTGATATAGATACCGGGTTCTACCGTAAAAACCATCCCTTCCGTCAAAACATCGGTAGAATTGGGACCGAGGGTCGGCTTTTCATGCGTGATCAGACCAATACCGTGTCCCAGACTATGGCCGAAAGCTTCGCCGTAGCCGGCTTCGGTAATAACCCGCCGTGCCAGAGAGTCAGCTTCGGCGCCGGTCATGCCCGGTTGAATGCCGGCGATGGCGGCCTGCTGGGCTTCCAGTACGGTGCGATATACTTTTTTAAAAGTCTCATCCGGCTGGCCGATGTACACGGTGCGGGTCAGATCGCTGGTATAAAACTCCACCTTTGAGCCGATGTCAATCACAATGGGTTGATTGGGCTTGATGACGTTGTTCGAAGGCCGGGCATGCGGCAAAGCTGAATTGGGACCGGCTGCCACAATCAGTTCAAAAGGCACCGTCTGGCTGCCACTATCCCGCATGAATTTTTCAATCTCCCAGGCCAAAGCCAACTCGGTCATGCCGGAGCGCAGAATGCGGTCAACATAATCATAAACCGCATCTGTGATTTTTACCGCCCGTGCAATTTTTTCTATTTCGCTTTGATGCTTAACGGCCCGCAGGTCTTCGATCAACCCGTTCTGAGGAAGCATTTTTATATCAGTTTTTTGAAGAATACTGTTGATCTGTTCATAAGTGCTGACCACAATGTGACTGCTTTCAAATCCCAAATTGTGTATTGTGCGTCCTGATAACAATCGCGGCAGCCACTCTGCCATCTTGCCGTTAATCTGGAATAACTCAAAATCCGGAGATTGCTTTTGCGCCTGTTCGATGTAACGGAAATCGGTCACTATCACTGCCTGTTGTTGACTGATCAGCAGATAGCCTTCCAATCCTTCGCAACCTGAAAGGTAGAGAAGGTTGTCCGGCTGAGAGACCCACATGGCATCCATGCGGTGCTCAATTAGTTTCTGGCGGAGTTTATCCAGCCGAGTTCTGATGGTCACTTTGCTTCTCCGTTTCCCGGGCCATCGGGTGAGTATTCAGATAGACCTTGCGGGCTTGCTGTCTGGTGACATGAGTATAAATTTGGGTGGATGATAAATCAGCGTGTCCCAACAGCTCCTGCACCACCCGTAAATCAGCGCCGCCGTCTAACATATGAGTGGCAAAAGTATGCCGTAAGACATGCGGATGGACGTTCTTTTCGATGCCGTTAGCCTGCGCGTAATGTTTGAGTTGTTTTTGCATACCGCGAATGCTTAAACGCTTGCCGGTTTTGTTTAACCACAAAGCGTTATTTGACCGGTTGTTTAACAGCCGCGGGCGGGCCCTTTCAAGATAGCTGCGGAGTGTATTTACCGCGGGCAGACCGATCAACACGATTCTTTCTTTATCGCCTTTGCCGGTCACCCTGATTTCATGGCTTTCAAGGTTGAAGTTTTCCAAATTCAATTGCCAGATTTCACTGATGCGCAATCCGCTGGCGTATAAAATTTCAAGCAGTGCCCGGTCGCGCAGGCCTTCCGGTTTGGTGGTATCCGGGGTTTGTAATAATTGGGTAATTTCCTGTACGGTCAGAAAGACCGGCAGCTTTTTTTCTAATCTGGGTGAAAGCGAGGAGCGCTGGCCTTTACGTCCGGCGGCATTGATTGGAATGGGGCTCTTCTGTAGAATTCCTTCTTGCAGTAAAAAACGGTAAAATGAGCGAATGGCTGACATTTTGCGGGACAGGCTGGATTTATCTATGCTCTGCTCCATCAGCCAGGCCATATAGTCCCGCAGTGTTTGCTTGTCCACATCCTTAAAATCCGCCACCTGACGCAAACGTAAAAATTGAAAGAAACCCTTGCCCTGACCGCGTTTGAAGGTGCCCATCAGATCGGTGCGGTAATTGCGCACGGTATATACCGAAGCGCCGTGTTCGGCTTTCAGATAGTCCATATAACGTTTAAAGACTTCGCGCATGCCGCCCCTCGTTCATGGTGATGGTAAAAAAAGCTAAAAAACCAGGAGACCAAACCACAGTTAAAACTAAAAGGGTCATCTGATAGCAATTATGCCTGTTCTTGCACTTCTCCGCCAGAGTCATTTTTGGAATCGACGTCCTTTTGGGTATGGCCGCACTTAAGGCATTTTACGGTTTTATTTCTCTGAGCTACCATCAGCCCCTGACATTTGGGGCAGGGTTTGGCCACCGGCTGCATAAAGGTGGCATATTTACAATCCGGATAGCCTGAACAGCCATAAAAGCGCTTCTTTTTCTTGCTCATCCGCTGCACCAGTTCTTTACCGCATTCGGGGCATTTGGCCCCGGTCTTGATGGTGAACGGTTTGGTGGTTTTACATTCAGGATAGCCGGTGCAGGCCAGAAATTTACCGAAACGCCCGCTTTTAATCGCCATAGGTTTTGCAATTGACGCACTTCTCATCGGTTATTTCGTCCGCCAGTTTGACTCTTTCTACGGTTTCATGTGCTTTTTCCAGAGCCTCCGACATCGGTTGACAAAACTCCGAGACCACTTTCTCCCATTCTTTCTTGTCCGCCGCTACCTCATCCAGTTCCTCTTCCATCCTGGCGGTGAATTCAATGTTCAATAACACCGGAAAAGCCTGTACCAGCAAGTCATTGACTGTAAAACCCAGATCGGTGGGTTTGAATACTGCTTTTTCCCTGGAGACGTATTCCCGGTCCTGAATGGTGGTCAGAATAGGCGCGTACGTACTGGGACGGCCGATTCCTTTCTGCTCCAGGGCTTTGATCAGAGTAGCCTCAGTGTAACGCGGCGGGGGCACGGTAAAATGCTGTTCTGACAGCATTTTCAAGAGATTCAATCTATCCCCCTTCTCCAGGTTGGGCAGTGCTTTTTCCTTTTCATCCTCACTCTCATCTTCATCCCGCCCTTCAATATAAAGAGTAGTAAAACCGGCAAAATTTAACCTGGTTGAAGCGGTGCGGAACAGATACAGGCCCCCTGGCGCAGCGCATTTAGCTTCAATATCCACCGCAATATTGTCATACACGGCGTTGGCCATCTGGCTGGCTACCATGCGTTTCCAGATCAAATCATAAAGTTTGTATTGAGCTTCGTTCAAATACTCCTTAACCGAGGCCGGCAGGCGGTGTATGCGAGTGGGGCGGATGGCTTCATGAGCCTCCTGGGCGCCTTTGACCGTTTTGGTAAAAACCCGGGGTTTAGCCGGCAGAAAACTTTCGCCATATTTCTCCTGAATGAATTGGCGGGTTTCCGCCAGCGCCGAATCAGCGATATGCGTTGAATCGGTACGCATATAAGTAATCAGGCCGAGGCTGCCCTCCGGGCCCAGTTGCAGACCTTCGTAGAGCTGCTGCGCTAGCATCATGGTGCGGCTGGCTGAATAGCGTAATTGCCGCCAGGCTTCTTGCTGTAATGTGGATGTAATAAAGGGTGGAGCGGGTGATTTGTTAACGCTCTTTTTGGTGATTTTGGTTACTTTATATTCTGCTTTTTCCAACTCACTTTTTAATTTTAGAGTATCGCTCTGGTTATGCAATTCAATTTTGGTGCCATCAGCCAATCCCGCCAGCATAGCCTTGAAAGAGCCATTTTGAGAGATTCCCTTCTGCCTGATTAACTCGGCTTCAAGGCTCCAGTATTCAACCGGTACGAAGGCCTCAATTTCTCTTTCACGGTCAACTACAATACGCACCGCTACGGATTGAACCCGCCCGGCTGAGAGGCCGCGCTTGACTTTGCGCCACAGCAAAGGGCTGATTTTATAACCTACTATACGGTCCAAAATGCGGCGGGCGTGCTGGGCATTAACCAGTTGCATATCCAGTTCGCGCGGTTTTTTAAAGGCGGCGTGAATGGCCTCTTCGGTGATTTCATGAAAAACCACCCGGCGGTAGGGAATTTTTTCCTTGCCTTTGATAACCTCGGAAAGGTGCCAGGAAATGGCTTCTCCCTCTCTATCCGGATCTGTCGCCAGATAGACCGCCGAGGCTTCACCGACCGCCTCTTTCAACTCATTCACCAGTTTTTTCTTATCTGTGGGGATGACATATTTGGGCGTGAAACCGTTTTCAATATCTACCCCGAACTGGCTCTTCGGCAGGTCCCGGATATGTCCCATGGAAGCTTTTAAATTATAGCCTTTGCCCAGAATTTTACCCAGAGTGCGGGCTTTGGCCGGGGATTCCACTATCACTAATTTGTCTTTCATTTTTTATTCTGCTCTTACCTTAAAAAAATATTTATTCTGATTATTTTTGTCTGGTCTCACGGGTCAGCACGTAATTCATAGCGCTGACTTGTTTGACCATACCCTTTAACTCCATTATAGCCAGATTGCTGCTGACGGTGGCTGCCGCTAACCCGCTGTCACGGCAAATCTGGTCGATGTGGACCGGTTCGGTGC
>DAOUAU010000134.1:0-4731 GCA_034433195.1 Dehalococcoidales bacterium | reverse complement strand
ATTTGATTGAGAAGAAGCTCAACGGCAATCTGGTTGTCGTGGCAACGGATATCGGTATTTCAAAACGGGCTCGTGATTTGGCTGAAAAATTGAACGCACCTCTGGCTATCATGGAAAAAAGAAGGTTGGGCAATGCCGATCGCACCGAAACACTGAACGTTATTGGAGACGTAGAAGGTAAAATGGCTCTCACGCTGGACGATGAAGTTGACACCGCAGGTTCGCTGGTAGCAGTGGTCAACACGCTGAAGGAACGCGGCGTTCAAGGTGTCTATTCCTGCTGTACTCACCCCGTTCTGTCCGGTCCGGCAATACAGAGGATATCTTCCAGCCCAATTAAGGAACTGGTGGTGACGGATACTGTGCCGCTTGGCCCCGGCAAAAAGATTGATAAAATCAAAGTGCTTTCGATGGCGCCATTGCTGGGTGAGGCTATTCATCGTATTCACACCGGTATGTCCGTCGGCGCTATGTTCCCTTAAGCAGACAAGCAATATTAATGAATATGAAATCCAAAACTTCGCCTGATACGCAATATTCCACAAATATGGAACCAAATATTCCGTATTTTTGGATTTATTGCGGATTTCAGGTTTTATTACGTAATTTGAGGTTTTAGTGATGTTCAAGAGATTATTTGGTGGTCTGATTGACTCCAATGAAAAAGAGATCAACAAAATTCAGCCGCTTATCGCCAAAATCAACGCATTAGAGCCTGAATACGAGAAACTTGGCGCTGAGGAGTTAAAAAACAAGACCAGTGAATTCAGACAACGCATCGCTCAAGCCGTTGTTTCCTGGCAGACCGCTGTAGCAGAAGCGGGCAAGCAATTGGAAGAGAAGCGGCATTGTGAAATTGATGCTGCCAATCCTCTTCAGCAGGCTGATCTGGCTCGTGAGTGCAAGGAACTGGAAGCGCAGGTTAAAAAACGTCGTGATGAATTGAAGTCCGCAGAGAGAAAGGCTCTGGATGACATTTTACCGGAGGCTTTCGCCGCTGTTCGTGAATCCGCCAAGCGCACAATCAACCAGCGCCATTTTGATGTCCAGCTAATCGGCGGTATTATTCTGCATCAGGGGAAAATCGCCGAAATGAGGACCGGAGAGGGAAAAACGCTGGTGGCTACCCTGGCGCTTTACCTGAATTCATTGACCGGTAAAGGCGTGCACCTGGTTACTCAGAATGATTACCTGGCACGCCGTGATCCATATTGGATGGGTCCCATTTATCATGCTCTGGGTATCACCGTATCCTCAATCTTTCCCATGCAGGTCTCCACCGAGCATTCGCCCGCCCGCCTGTTTGATCCGGACTATGTATCAGGCGATTCACACTGGCGGCATTATCGCAGCATCCCGCGTAAAGAAGCTTATAATGCCGATATTACCTACGGCACCAGTTCCGAGTTCGGCTTCGATTACCTCAGAGATAACATGGTCATCGACCTCAGGCAGTGCGTTCAAAGAGAACTCAACTACGCAATCGTGGATGAAGTTGATAACCTGCTCATTGATGAAGCTCGTACCCCTCTGATTATCAGCGGCCCGGCTGAAGACAGTGGAAATGTATATAAAACGGTCAACAATATCGTCAGCCGTATGACCATGAAAGTGTTGCCGCATGAACCCGTCACCTTCCAGGAGAAAGAGGAAGATGAAAAACTAAGAGACGGATTTGATTATGTGGCCTATGAGAAAGATCACACCGTCAGAGAAACGCCCCGCGGTCAGGAAAAACTGGCGCGGGCCTTGAATATGTCGGTAGACGACCTTTTCGGTGGAGATAACGAAGAACTCAAACCTACCACATTGGAAGAGGCCAAGCTAAGAAATGATATTCGCTCGGTCTTCCGCAAATCCATGCAGGCACATGCCTTATACCGGAAGGACCGGGACTATGTTATCCGTGTGAATGAAGAAACCAATAAGCCGGAAATCATCATTGTTGATGAATTCACCGGACGTTTGATGTTAGGCCGCCGTTATTCCGAGGGTCTGCACCAGGCGATTGAAGCCAGAGAAGGCGTGCCAATTCAAAGAGAGAGCATGACCTACGCCACCATCACTATTCAGAACTATTTCCGCATGTATGCCAAATTATCCGGTATGACCGGTACAGCGGTTACGGAAGCTGAAGAATTCTCCAAGATATACAAACTGGATGTGGTGGTTATTCCCACCAATAAGCCTATGGTGCGGCAAGATTTTCAGGACCGCATTTATAAAGATGAAGAGGCCAAATACAACGCCGTAGTGCGTGAGATTGAAGAAGTGCACAAAAACGGTCAACCCATCCTGGTGGGTACGGTCTCTATTGAAAAATCCGAACTCCTGGGTGACATGTTGAAAAGGAAGGGCATTTCCGCCCGCATCCTGAATGCCAGTCCGGCCCGTTTGCTTGAGGAAGCCACCATTGTTTCGGATGCCGGGAAACCCGGTGCGGTTACCATTGCCACCAATATGGCCGGACGTGGTGTGGATATCGTCCTGGGCGGAAAAGAACCCGTTAAAGCGGATTATCAGGAAATCAAAGCCTGGGAAAAAGACCATACGGCCTGGCAGGAAAGACATCAAAGAGTGCTGGAATCCGGCGGTCTGCATGTTATCGGCACTGAACGTCATGAAGCCCGCCGCATTGACAACCAGTTGCGCGGCCGTTCCGGACGTCAGGGCGACCCTGGCAGCACCCGCTTTTTCGTGGCGCTTGATGATGACATCATGAAGCGCTTCGGGGGCGAGCGGATCAAAAGCATCATGAACTTCATTCGCATGGATGCCAACACCCCGATCGAAAACGGCATGGTCAGTAAAACCATCGAAGGTTCGCAGATTAAAGTGGAAGGGTTCCATTTCGATATCCGCAAGCATCTGGTTGAATTTGATGATGTGGTCAACAAACACCGCCAGGTCATTTACGATGAAAGGCGCAAAATCATAAGCGGTGTCAATCTTAAAGCCAATATTTTAAATATGTTGAAAAAGGAATTTAAAAGCATAATTTCTCGTCAAATTGGTTCTAAAGCCAATGATGAATGGGACTTGAAAAGTTTGATCGCTGAAATCAACGAAATTTATCCGGTGCCTAAAGAAATAAATGTGGCAGCTCTGGAAGTTTTGGACTCAAAAGCCATTGAAGAGAAATTAATTGATTCAATGATCCAGGCCTATGAAGAAAAAGAAGCAAACACCACCGCTGCGGACATGCGCTTGCTTGAACGGCTGGTGATGATAAAAGTGATAGACGGTTTGTGGGTTGAGCACCTGACCAATATGGAAAACCAGCGTCAGCAAGCCAATTTTGCTACCCTTCAACAAATGAAAGCCCAGGATGCCTACAAACGCATCGGTTTTGAGCAATTCCAGCAACTAACCGAAACCATTCAGCAAGATGTGGCGCGGATGATTTTTCACGTCAATCTCCGGCGTGAAGAGGATAAAAATATTTCCACTCCAATTTCCAGAGTGGCCGGGACATCCTCCAGGCAAGCCAAACCGGCTCCGCGCATCATTGATGCCTCCGGTCATAAAGTTAAAGTTGGCCGCAACGACCCTTGTCCATGCGGCAGCGGTAAAAAATATAAGCATTGCCACGGTAAAGCATAATTTGTGAGAGGCACAGGCGGTAATATTTAACCTCAACCTTAACGTACGGCGGTAACTTGAGGCGGAAAGTTGAATAATTCACAAATTATTGAGATTCTGGAGAACATCGCAGAACTGTTGGAGATAAAGGGCGAAAACGTTTTTAAATCCCGCTCTTATTTGAACGCCGCCCGCTCCATAAAATTTCTCACCGAAGAAGTCGATTCCCTCGCCGTACATGACCGCCTCGGAGAAATCCCCGGCGTAGGCAAAGCCATCGCCAAAAAACTGCACGAGCTAGTCACTACCGGCCATATGGATTATTACGAAAAATTAAAGGCTGAATTCCCTCCCGGTATCAATACGCTGCTAAATATTCGCGGCATCGGCCCGCGCACCGCTTCCCGGCTAATCAACGAACTAAATATACAGAGCGCCGATGACCTGGAACAAGCCATTATCCGTGGCCGGCTGACCGGTATTCCCCATTTGGGCGAAAAATCTCTTCAAAACATCTTGAATGAAATCCAGTCAACCCGAAAAAAGCCCTGATCCCCGGTAACAATGTATTGCGGAATTCGGTTGATTGCGCTTCCAACCTTATTACTCTGAAAACCTTGAAAAACGACAATGGAAAGTAATGCTAAACCACGCTGATTGATGCTACTGACTTTCCCATGTCAATGTCCTGACTGAAGTTCATACCGGTGTTAATCATTAACCTGCGCTGATGCTTTATTTCTTCTTTCTCTGAACGAATAATTACGAAGATACCAAAACTAAAGGTAGTGCCCGGTCCCGGGCGGATATCAACCCGGATAGTACAGTTGTGATGCTCCTCAATGCCTCGGCACATTGAAAGATCCAACCCGCCGCGGACAGTTGTTCCGCATATAACCCGTGTTAAATTAAAAACATAAAATAGCTTGTCCATGTCTCCCGTCTCATGCCTATGAAGGGGCCAGCGCGGCTAACAGGATATCTCAGGCAGGGAGACCGAACACTCTCTGGGCGTTGGCAGTGGTCTGTTTGGCAAGCTCTGGCAGTGTCATGCCTGTTGTTTCAGCCAGAACTCCAGCGGTGATCACCGCGTAAGATGGTTCGTTGCGTTTTCCGCGCATTTTCTGGGGAGGCAAAAACGGGCAGTCG
>DAOUAU010000133.1:0-3706 GCA_034433195.1 Dehalococcoidales bacterium | reverse complement strand
CCACAGCCTGGCAGGAAACGTCAACGGATTCGTCAGCACCCCCAGTATGGGAATGAGTGGCGGAGTGGCGGTGCTGGTAGGCCAGAACCTGGGTGCCAAAATGCCCCAGCGCGCCATAAAAAGCACATGGTTGGGAGCGGCTATATTACAGGGCTTTTTGTTAATTTGCCTGTTGGCGATTCTTGTCTGGGCTAACCAGATAGCGGGTATTTTTACTTCTGATCCGGAATTGATTGATATCGCTGCCAAATTCCTCAGGATAGGCAGCGGCGCCTATCTGGTGATGGGTGTTGCCACCGCCCTCAGCGCCTGCATCAACGGCGCCGGAGACACTCTGCCGATGATGCTGATTAACATCGGTATGATCTGGCTGGTCCTGCTCCCGCTGGCTTTTCTCCTTTCCCGCTATACCGATTTGGCAGTATACGGGACGCGAGCGGGCATGGTCATCGCCCCGGTGACAGCGGCAGCGGCCACCTTCCTGTATTTCAGGTTCGGCAAATGGAAAACCAAGCGGGTCTAAAGCCGGGAGAACTGACACTAATAGCTGTTCCGGTAAAATAAGACCGGTTAATCTCAGCCCCAGCCATGTTCAGGACCAATCTTTTTGATTTTCCGAAATATTGCCGGCGGGTGGTTTTGACCATCTTACACGATGATTGCCTGATACGACTTAAACTGTTAATATTGGTTTAATTATAAAGTATATTCGTAAAACCATTGGATACTATGTCTGAAACACAGAATATGCCTGCCAAATCAACCCGCATGCAAAAAGACTGGACCCAGGGCCCCATTCTAAAGAATCTGCTTTTACTATCCTGGCCAATGATCGTGATGGAGACTCTTTTTGTAATCAGCCAGGTAGTGGATATGGTCTGGATTGGTCGCCTGGGCGGAGCGGCAGTAGCGGGAGCCGGCATTGCCAATCTGATCTTCATGCTGGTGACCTCGGCTGATTTCGGCATCATCATGGGTGTCAGAGCTCTGATTGCACGCCACATCGGGGCCGGGGACATTCAAGGCGCCCGAAGGGTAGCCGGACAGGCTCTGACGATAGGTATAGTATGGGGCGCCATCGTTACTATCCCGGGTTTCATTTTTGCCCCTCAATTGATAGGCATGTTCGGACTGGCGCCGGAGGTGGTGACGCACGGTACCGCTTATATGCGGGTCATGTTTGCCGGTTGGATTGCCATGGAAATACTTTTAATGGGGCTTTACATCATGCAGTCTACCGGAGACACCATCAACCCCATGAAACTGGAACTGGTCATTCGTATCGTTCATGTTACCTTATGCCCGTTTCTGGTCCTGGGCTTGTGGATTTTTCCCCATATGGGAATAGCTGGTGCCGCATTAAGTAACCTGATTTCCCAAATTCTGGGCGCCGGAATCGCCATGTGGCTGTTGTTCAGAGGGCATACTCGCATCCGCCTGGCATTGAGCGATTTCCGCTTTGACGTCAATCTGATCGGCCGCATTTTTAAAATCGGGATCCCGGCGCTGGTGATGAATCTGCAAAGGTCGTTCGGTAACTTGCTTCTGACCTGGTTTATCGCACCATTTGGGACCACCGCCGTGGCAGCTCACAGCATCGCTGCCCGTATTGAAATGTTCATTTTTATGCCCACCATGGGGTTAGGTTCCGGGGCCGGAGTTCTGGTAGGGCAAAATCTGGGTGCCAAAAAACCGGAAAGGGCAGAGAGGAGTGCCTGGCTGGCGCTGGGTATTGTACAGGTCTTCATGCTGGTGTGCGGCGCTTTACTTTTAATTTTCGCCAATCACATTATGAGCATTTTTACTGCAGAACCGGAACTGGTTAAAATTGGGGCGGCTTTCCTGCGCATTGCCACCGCCGGTTACATCGTTATGGCTCTCTCCACCATACTGCAAAACTGTATCTCCAGCGCCGGTGATACGCTGCCTAACATGATAATCAGTATTGTCACTATCTGGGCGATTCAGCTGCCTCTGGCCTGGGCTATTCCTCATTTTACCTCTCTGGGGGTTTACGGCATCCGCTGGTCAATGGTAATTGCCACCGTTGCTTCAGCTTTGATCACACTGGCCTATTTCCGCACTGGCAGGTGGAAGATCAAAAGGGTCTAGGGAATTTGTCCCGGTTGGTTTTTCCCTGGCTGTTTGCACTGGGGTTTCGTCCTTGAAACCTGCAGCGCCAGCCATGCAGGATAATAAATAATTGATATACTGTTAAGCAGATATCCGGAAATTTCCCAATAAATTAGCAGCGGCTTTGGAAACCCCGCTATTGCCGTATGCCCAGGAGGTTTGATAGTTGAAAGGCCGCATCGGGTGTTTGATAGGGATTGGTATTGTTATTCTGCTGATATTGGTCATCGGTGGGGCGGTATGGGGCAGCTATAATTCTCTGGTCACCAAATCTCAGGCTATTGAGGCCCAATGGGCCCAGGTGGAAACTCAGTATCAACGCCGCTTTGATTTGATTCCCAATCTGGTCGAGTCAGTCAGGGGATATATGGTTCAGGAAAAGACCATCTTTACACAAATTGCCGAAGCCCGCAGCCGTTATTCCGGAGCCGCCACTGTTGATGAAAAAGCCGCAGCAGGCAGTGAAGTTGAATCTGCTCTGGGGCGTTTGCTGGTAATTATGGAAAACTATCCGCAGTTGCAATCCGTTCAACCTGTTACCCAGATGATGGACGAATTAGCCGGAACCGAAAACCGCATTAATGTGGAACGTACCCGTTATAATGACAGGGTCCGTGATTATAACACCACGATAAAAAAATTCCCCACGAACCTTTTAGCTTCGTTATTCAACTTTAATGAGAAAAAGTATTTCCAGGCAGAAAGTACGGCCAACCAGGTTCCAAAGGTGGATTTCAATAGATGAAACCCGGACTTTTCAGAGTTCTTCTAGGTCTTCTTTTGCTGGGGATAATGTGCAGCCCGGTGACAGCCCGGGATTATCCTGATCCGGTAGGGTATGTCAATGATTTTGCCAATCTCATGAGTGATAGCGCCATTTCCCGTCTGGAAGACCGCCTGACAGTGCTGGAACAAGATACCACAGCCCAGCTGGCAGTAGTAACGCTGACTGGCCTGGAAGACCGATCCATTGAAGAATACGCCGCCGGATTATTCCAACAATGGGGCATCGGCCAAAAAAGCCAGGATAACGGAGTCCTGCTCCTGATAGCGCGTGATGTAAATGCCAACCGCTACCGATACCGGATCGAGGTGGGCTACGGGCTTGAGGCAGTGATTACGGACGGACGGGCCGGACGCATACTGGACAACGAGGTGCTGCCCAAAACCCGGATGGGTGATTATGACGGAGGTATCGAAGCCGGAGTGATGGCTCTGGAAAAATATATCCGTGAAGGCAGCGTTCCTTCCGTGGTGGAGGAAAATCCGGTTCAAAGAGCGATCAGCAGTTTCAGATCACCACTGTGGGTGTTGATCGTAATTGGCGTAATCAGCATTTACATGCTGGGTTTCATGGCCCGCAGCAAGAGCATCTTTGCCGGAGGAATCTGGGGTATCATATCCGGGTTAGTGTTGGGCTTCGGATTTGGTGGATGGCTGTGGATAATTCTGCTGCCTGTCTGTCTGGGGTTGTTTGGGACGCTCCTGGACGCGGTGGTTTCCGCCAATTACAAGAGCCGCAGGTCAGCCGGGCATTCAACTGGTTGGTTCAACAGCGGCGGTGGCTTCCTCG
>DAOUAU010000132.1:0-8206 GCA_034433195.1 Dehalococcoidales bacterium | reverse complement strand
CCGCTGAGATTGAAACTACGGGCTTTTTCACAGGTTGGTCGTTTAAAAATTTGTTATGCTAATGTGAGAGTATTAAGGAATTTGTTGAAAACCTCCTGCCTTGGATAAACATTATAGAAATTCGTATTAAAAGTGGCTTGGATTGTCTTGTAATCCAGTGCGATCTCGTCTTCATCTGAATATACCAGGGTGTCCACTAATTCATTTTTTAGGTTTTTCACCTTTTTGAATGCGATCACACCACCGACATCATCCAGGTGAATGATACCTCCCTTGAGGACTTGACAGGTGGCTGTATTCAAGGCCCGGGCGATCCTCTCGGTTGATAACGCCTTGTCTCCCATACGGTGCTGAATAATACGGATGACAAGGAGCGCGACGAAGCAGATCAGGAAATGCGCACGGATATGTTCATTCTTGCTTACAAATACGGGTCTGGCAAAAAGGTCTGTTTTCATAATCCTGAACGACTGCTCTATTCGCCAAAGGCCGCCGTACGCCTGACGTAATTTCCGTTCATCATAATCCAGTTCGCTGGTAATAAGGCAACTATATCCGTCATAGAGCGCATCGTTCTCCGCCTTTTCCAAATCTACGCTGCGTTGCTTTTGGGTGTTTTCCAGAATTTCACCAGTGGCTTTATCAATGATGCTTTCTTTGGTGTATTCATCGACCCCTTTTTTGATACCATAAGCATTGTTCTTGACGCTACGTTCAGCCTTTTCCAGCTTTTCTGCCCGTTTGCGGCTATCCATTTCCGCTTCAGCCTTGCTCCAATACAGAAGCACTTTCCTTGTCCGGACCTCCTTTTCCAGGTACTTGCCCTTACCCTCATATTCTTCTACAAACAGCTTGTATTTGTACGTGCCATCTTCGTTTAATGTCCAGCCACTTTTATCAAATAGCTTTTCATGGTAGCGCTGACCTTTTTTTCCCTTTAATATCTGTGAAAATACGAAGCCATCACCATTGTTCAAGATCACATCGATATTTTTCGATGAATTGAGCCCTTTGTCGGCCACCACGATCAGTCTGCCTAGTCCGTATGATTCTTTAACATCCTTCATGGTGGGCTGGAGCGTCAGGGAATCGCTCGTGTTGCCGGGGAATATTGACATGCTGACCGGAAATCCGTTTGAATCCATAAAAAGACCCATCGCCACGATTGGATCGACGCGATGCTCCTTCGACACGCCCCTTTTTCTCAGATCACTTTCACTGGCCGGGAAGTCTATTTCAAAGAAATAGTTGGTAACGTCATAAAAGGCGTAAGAAAGATCGCGCCCGATCGTCTGTTTGACCCGCTCATTTAAATGCCGCTGCAACTCCACCTCGAAATCCGCGAAATGGTCAAGGGACCGGTAGATATCCGGCAACGTGAAATCGGTGGGCATTCCGTAAAAAACATTTTTCATCTGACAGGAGGCCCGTTTCGAATCTGGGAAGAGTATCCTGGCCAGCACCAGGAATTTGAAAATCTGACCAGGGGCATACTCCCCCCGGAACCCCTGCGATTGTGCATAACTCTGGATGAACGCATCGATTTCGAGCAAGTTATAAACGGCCTCCAGGAACTTGTAGCCGTAGTTCTGCCTCCGATTGGCCTCGCTATACATGCTGGCGGTTCCGGGTGCTTCTATTCGCAGCGGAACGTTTTGGGCTCTGTAATTGGCATCAAAATCCTTGACTTTAGCCATAAAAGCTTCGGGATTGTCCTGGTCTTCGAGATACCCGAAGTCCCGTATAGTGCGTTGTCTGGTTGGCATTCCCGGACCGGGACGATAACCCTCGACCACGCGCACCTGCGTTCTGGGCTTTCCCTGGGCCGTCGTTCTTTTATCAATTTTGATCATATTGGTATTATAGCATATCGTTAGCATAACATCAAGCGGAATCGTGAAATAACGCGGATTTGCCCTTTTTGAAGATGATTTGTGGATTGTTTTCGCGAATTTGCTGGGCTAACTGTAAAAGTCAGGTTATATCATAAAATACCATCTCCAAGCGTTTATTGGGACTTTCTCTTTCCCCTGGTATTCACATATTCGTGACTTCAAAAAATACTCCTTGTTTTTTCGAACCTGATTGAATCTTTCGAAAAACGCTAATAAGCACGGCTTACCGATGATCGGAAGCCTGCCTCATTCGGTTAAAATCAATTTGTCAGATAATTCCAGATATAGTAGCCATTTAAACATCCTGCTAAAAACTCTCCACCGCTAAATTCAACTTTCCTATCAAATGACCATGGTGAGGAATAAGCCATTCCCTGCCGAATTGCTCTCTAAGTGACAGCGCAACTTCCGGAGTTTTATTTACCTTGGCAACAATAAATAACTCCTCAAAACCTTCATCCGGGTCTTTTTCAATTTCAAGATAAAATGAACTGTTCCCGAAAATTCGCTCTAAATGGGATTTAGCCTCCATCAACACTGGTAACAGCTCCGGTTGTGAGTTTAAAAATATTGTTACAGTTCTTTGCTGACTTTCTTCTACCAAATAGTTTTGAACAACCATTTCAACCTGGAACGGTTTTTTAGTTAATACTCCGCTCTGAGAAAGATCAGCTTTCTTCACTATCTTGATAGTTTTTCCCTTATTCGTGATTTTCATATTTCTCACCCCAGGATACACTGCATAACGCCTTAATGATATCATGATTTGCCATCTATAGATATTCATCGGGACTAACCTTCCTCTGGTATTCACATATTCGTGACTTACGGCAGATCCGGCTGTTAACGTTGCGGTTGCGACAAGTAGAACAGTATTATAATGAATGAATCTGCCTGGAATAAACGGTTATACGCCTTAGTGTAACTAATAAATTCACAAAAGAGAATATATAAGTTATCATCAGAAAATGGGTGATTTATTTCGATAGGATCAATATTATGCTATGGTTCAAGCATCAGGTAATACATCAGGGGGTGGAAAGCATGACTAAAAAAATGATCAGAATTATACGAAGCGAACCCGCAAAAACGGGAGAAATTGCAATCTTAAAAAAGGGCGCAATTATTGAATGCGTAAAGAGTAAAAAGAGTATACATAAACTTGCAATGGAACAAGGGGTCAAGCCAATTAAAGATATCAGTGAGTTGCATAGCTATTGGCCAGAAGATGAAGATTTCGACTCTTTTTATGAAATAGCTGTTAATAGCAGGAAACATGCGCAATCTGATTAAAAATGGGTGATTTATTTCGATAGGATCAATATTATGCTATAATTCAGGCATCGGGTGATACATCAGGGGGTGTTAAGATGACTAAAAAAATAATCAGAATTATCCGAAGCGAACCCGCAAAAATGGGAGAAATTGCGCTATCTAGAAAAGAAGTGGAAACAGCAACTGTTAAGATAGATTTTTGGAAAGAGTATACTGGGGAAGAAATTGCAGACATGCAAGGCGTCAAGCCGATCAAGGATGTAAATGATCTTTTTGGTTATTGGCCCGAAGGGTCTGATTTTAATTCATTTTATGAAGCTGCTGTAAACAGTAGGAAGCATGCTGACACGAAGTAACCTGATACTAGATACAGATGTTATCTCTTTCATTTTTGATCGGAAAGATGAGGCTCTATTTTTTTTGCCGTATTTAAAGGACAGTACTCTTTTCATCACCTTTATTAATATCGCTGAAATTTACCATGGAGCTTATAAGGGTAATTGGGGTGAAAGGCGGCTAGCTACCCTGGGTCAATACTTAAGACGGTACGCGGTATTACCCTATATTAATGGTTTGTGCCTTGAGTGGGCTAAAATTCAATCGGAGGCGGATGAAGATGGCCATCCGATTGGGGATTCAGATTGTTGGGTGGCGGCTTGTGCTCGTTATTTTAACTTTATATTACTTACCCATAACGGACGACATTATCGTTACATTAGAGGTCTTCAATTAATCACGCCTGTCATCAATTAGTCTCTTTCAACACCCGGACTTTTACTTATCCTTTGATTTTTCCAAAAATAAAAAACAGGCTAAAAGTCACCATGGGCGCATAGGCATGGCTTGAGGCTGGATTGAGGCTAAATAGCACAGTATTACAATACTGGTTAGTATTAATTAGCCTCTAAAAAAAAGCACAGATTGAGACCGAGTAATTATTTTTGGAAAAACAACTCTGGCGTGAATCTGTTATTTATCAAGTGGCAATATTTTGGCAATCCAGAACACATGTTCCATCGAAAAAAGATGCGCAAATAATTGGTAAATTGAGGCTAAATACTGGGGTTAATGCGTTTTTTGAAGTAGCTTTGAGGACTAAAAAATCTGGTTTTCAAGACCGCTACCATAAACCACTCGGACACCCATCCGCTCCATCATTATTATAACCAGAAGTGGCGCAAATATCTATCCGTTATCCCCCCACTCACTATTCTTGACATTTGCAAGCAGAGGAGTATAATATAATTAGATAAAGACTAATAATTAGTAGACGATAAAATATTAGTATTATGGCAATAAATGGCATGCTTCAAAACAAAGACAAATTGCAGAGAAGGGACAAAATAAAAAAAATTTCGGAAGCACTGGCCCGTTTTATTGTACACCGTCCCTGGTGGTTTATTATCTTCGCTATTATACTTTCAGCAGCGGCTGTGCCGGGCATCACCAGGCTGCAAACAGATACGGGCTTTAGTGCCCTGGTTTCTTCTGAATCGAAGATATCACAGGACAACGCCCGCTACCAGGCGCAATTCGGCGGTGAGCCTATTACCATATTATTGGCTGGACGCCTTGATGATATCTTTTCAGTTGCGAATCTGGCTGCTCTGACTGAATTTGAACGGGAATTCTCGGATGATAAACGATATCGTGCCATCGATAGCCCGTTGACGGTATTACGGATGGCGCAATTGCAGCAAACAGGTGGGCTTAATCTCAGCGACCCGGATTTGATCAAGTCAATCCTTTATGATGCCGGCGGGAAAGTCAGTTCGCTGATGCGGCCGTTTATCCCCGGTGATGGGTTTGCTTTGATCATCGTTACACCCCGGGGCAACATGCGTGATGATGAAGCTCTGTTAGCCACACAAAGCATTGAGAGTTATTTCGCCGCTCATCCGCTGAAGAAAGTGACTGCGACCGTAGTCTCCAGCTCCAAGGTGATGGATGCCATTAGCAGCAGCATGAGCAACAATATTAAAGTTCTACTGGCGCTCTCGGTGATGGTGATGATCTTCATTTTGCTGGGCGTTTTCCGGGTGCGCTGGCGGTTGCTTTCCCTGCTGATAGTTGCGATCAGCGCTTTGTGGACGTTCGGCCTGATGGGTTATCTCTCGATACCACTGACCATGGCGACGATGGCGGTACTGCCGGTACTTATTGGTCTCGGCATAGATTTTTCCATCCAGTTCCATAACCGTTATCAGGAAGAAGTGACACGCCTGCCGACGGTTACGGAAGCGGTTACCACCACGATATCAAGCATGTTCCCGGTGGTCGGAATTGCTCTGATGGCCACCATTGTTGGTTTTATCACGCTGTACATATCCGAGGTGCCAATGATACGCGATTTTGGCATGGTTCTGGCCATGGGTATCATTATCAACTATTTGGCGGCCATCTTCCTGCTGCACAGTATCATCTATCTTCTGGACAGGCGAACGCCGGTGCCAGTTTTAAAACGAGACTCGAAACTGGCAAGCGGCAGGATCGAACGCATATTACTGGGACTTGGCCGCCTGGCGATCAATCATACACTGTGGACTCTGGTCGTGGCGGTGGTTTTTGCCATTGGCGGTGGTATCGTAGACCGCTGGCTGCCGACAAATACGGATTACGAACAATTGATGCCTCAAAATACGCCGGCACTGAGGGAACTGAGAGTGTTGCGTGAAATTGTCGGGGTAGATGGGACCGTTCGCTTCATGATAGAGGCGGATGATGTTACCAGTCCGGAGACACTCGGCTGGTTGAAAGAATTTGAAGATCGAGCCGTATCATCACATACTGCGCTGATCTCAGCCAACAGCCCGGCCGCGCTGGTCAGCGGAGCCGCCGGGGGTGTAATACCATCTCAAGCGGAAATCAGAGTGATACTGGCAAGCCTGCCTGCCGGCTCTATGGAGCACGTCCTGTCAAGCGACCATAAGACGGCCGGCCTCTCATTCAATATAAAAAATGTCTCTCTGGAAGAAATCCATAATCTGCTTCAGACCATGCAGGCAGAAGCCATGCCGCCAGCCGGCGTGCGATTTTCACCCGTCGGCAGTATGGCGCTCGGCGCCAGTATGATTGATGGAGTGATCGGTTCCAGGATGAAAATGAATTTCATCTGTCTTGGCGCGGTTTTTGTCATCCTGCTGCTGGCTTACCGGCGTATCGGCAGCACAATATTTACTATCATACCGGTTGGCGCCGTGATTGCCTGGTCTTCACTGGATATGTATTTCATCGGCATTCCGCTTAATCCTCTGACCGCCATTCTGGGGGTGCTGGTGATTGGTATCTGCACTGAGTTCATGGTGCTGCTGATGGGGCGCTATGACGAAGAAAAAAGATCAGGTCTGTCACCCGAACTTGCCATGGTCACGGCCATATCGAGAATCGGAAGAGCTATCGTAACCACCGCCCTGACTACATTGGGAGGCTTTGGTGTGCTGATAGTGTCAAACTTTGTGATGATTCGAGACTTCGGTATCGTCACCGTGATCGGGGTTTTTCTCTGCCTGATAATCACCTTGACGGTAATGCCGGGGTTGATCGTGTGGTACGATCAGTGGAGCATCAGACGTTTGGTCCGAGAAGTCAAAGGAGAGCATTACTAAAAATACTTTTCTGATCGAATCAAATGATGACGATTAAACGCGGAAATATAAAATATTTTTTACTTCAGCCGGCAGTGGCTATATAGTATCACGTTGAAATACGTTTGCACACAACAACACATATGCAGATTGAGCTCAGTAAAATCTGATCCTGATTATGGATGGCAGGATTCCGGTGGTTCACCTTTTTAAAAATCAGAAATCCGGAATTTCGGCCGCATACACTCAGTAGAGCGGCAGACTATCAGTAGAGAGGATTAACCGGGATGGATATCGTGAGTGAAGTTCCACGCTTTGGCTTCGATTTGATGATCAGTTTCCCGCCTATCAGCTGGACTCTCTCATGGATGTCGATCAAACCCAACTTTCCGTTCAGTGCCAGACTGGAGAGTCTTCGCGGCACGCTAAAACCGGTGCCATCATCACGCACTCCCACTGTCAGTTGACCAGGGGTGAATTTCAGGTTTATAACCGTGATGCTGGCGCGGGCGTGCTTTTTGACATTGTTCAATGCTTCCTGTATTACTCTAAAAACCGCCAATTCGGTATCCTGCGGCAGCTTCAATTCATCGCCGCTAACCATTAATTGCACTTTTGGTCCATTTTCATCCTCAGGCGCCTGAATCAGCCACCGTATTGCGGGCACAAGTCCCAGGTCATCCAATATCGTGGGTCTCAAATCCAGACTGATTCGCCGCAATTCAGCCACAGTGGAACGGATATTTCTCTCAATCCAGAATGCCTTCGTTTTAATTTCTTCGATATTATCCATGGACCTAAGCTTTTCGGTATGACTGGCAGTTGCCAAAAGGGTCTGAATTGGCTCATCATGGATTTCCCGGGCGATACGCTGACGCGCCTTCTCCTGGGCTACAAGAACTTTTAATAAATGCAGTTGACGCTCTTTTTCTAACTCGGCAAAATGCCTTTTATCCCGGGAACGCAGTCGCAATTCAACACTGATGATGGTGGTCAAAATAGCCGGCAAAAAAAGAAAAACAATGTTAGTTATCCATGGTTCCGGGTTTTGCCACATGCTTCGCATCAACGGCAGTAAAAAAATCAAGCAAAGCAGGGTAAGAATCACGGAACCACGTAAATGGAGTGTTATCGAAGCATAGATGCACGGTATGATAAACAGACTGCCGATCACTCTGGAAAGCCCCTCAAAGATCGCCAGGTTCCCCAACCCGGACAGCCATCCCAGCCAGCGCCAGTTCCCCTGAAATTGAAAATCCCGCCATGGCCAAAACTGATAAATCAGAATCAGGAAAGAGGTCATGATGACAAGGATCCAGAAATGGGGGTTTTTCAACAGAGAAGAGACTGACTTCAGCTTGCCGCGGTTCTCCCCGGACAGCTTCATAATCTGATATCCTGCAAACTCAAGATTCCGGATTTTAAAGCCGCCGAAACTGCTTCCGTTCTTGA
>DAOUAU010000131.1:0-3661 GCA_034433195.1 Dehalococcoidales bacterium | reverse complement strand
GGTAATTGCTTTGGCATTGAATAAAATAGATTCAGCCAGGGTGGTTTTTCCGGCGCCGGAATGGGAGAGTAAGGATACGTTACGGATATTCTCCAGTGCGAATTGCTCCATTAAATATTCACCTACTTCTACATTTATTAACTTAAGAGTATTATAAACGTACACGATACACAGTGGCAAGTTAGGCGTTGGTTAGCCGGCAATATCAGTGAGCTCATTCTGGCTTATTGAGCAAAAATGAAGGTTATGATAAGATAGATAGGCATACTGACGAGTGACAGCCCGGAGGGGTCGCATAGTGGTCTAGTGCGGGCGCCTGCTAAGCGCTTGCCCTGCGTAAGTGGGGTCGAGGGTTCGAATCCCTCTCCCTCCGCCATACAGACAAAATTTTCCGCCCGTTTCTTAACCGGTATTTCTGATGCCAGAGACAGCGTCAGTGTTGTAGACACAAGGGGCTTAATTCAGAGAGCCAGCGAAATACACTTTCTCCAGGTATTCCTCGTAACTACTTCGCCATATTTCCGATAGTTAGCTCTTTCGTTGACTGCCGGTTTTTATTGGTAGTATTGTTAATATTATCCGGAGAATCAGTGTAGCAGTTCCTGCAAGTTCCAGGAAAAACGTAATTAAGAAAGGTGTTATGCAGCATTATTATATCTGGACTATCGGCTGTCAGATGAACCAATCTGAATCAGAGAGATTGGCTAGTTATTTGGAATATCAGGGTTTTCTGGAAGCCCCCAGGGCGGAGGAAGCGGATTTGATTATTCTGAATAGTTGTGTCGTCCGTCAAAGCGCCGAGGACCGCGTCACCAACAAACTGCATACTTTAAAAGCTTTAAAGAAAAAATATCCCCTGCTGAAAATTGCCGTAACCGGCTGCATCGTGGACGAAAACTGCCAGGATTTGCAAAAAGTTTTTCCTTTTGTGGATCACTTTTTTGCCGCCGGTGAATTCCCGGCGTGGCTGGGTGAATACAACCTGGAAAAAACCTTACCCAAAAACCACAAAGTAGCGTCTTATCTCCCCATTATGCAGGGGTGTAATAATTTTTGTGCCTATTGTATTGTACCTTACCGCCGGGGAAGAGAAAAAAGCCGTCAGGTAGATGAAATACTGTTCGAAGCCCGGAATCTGGTTGATAAAGGCGTCAAGGAACTGACTCTTTTGGGCCAAAATGTCAATTCTTATGGCCAGGACTTGCCCCAAAAACCGGATCTGGCTGACCTGTTAACTGTTTTGAACGGTATAGATGGTTTGCAGCGGATACGGTTTTTGACCAATCATCCCAAAGATATGCAGACCAAACTGGTCCAGGCGATGATTGATCTGGACAAAGTCTGCGAACAAATTAATTTACCGGTCCAGGCCGGAGATGACGAAATATTATGTGCTATGCGCAGAGGCTATAGCGTTGAGCAATACCGCCGGTTGATTCAGGAAATCCGGAGTAAAATACCGCAACTATCGCTCAGTACTGATGTGATTGTGGGCTTTCCCGGCGAAACTGAAAACCAATTTGCCAATACCTTGAATTTGCTCAGGGAACTGCGCTGTGACATGGTGCATGCAGCTGCGTATTCCACACGCTCAGGCACTTTAGCGGCGAAGACCATGCCGGATGATGTGCCGCTGCTCACTAAAAAAGCCCGGTTGGAAACGGTAGAAAAATTACAGACAGGAATAGTGGCTGAAATCAACCGGCAATTGAGTGGACATATTGTGGAAATACTGGTTGAAGGCCGGAACAAAGGAAAGTGGTTTGGCCGTACCCGCGGTGACAAACTGGTTTTTTTTCAGGATCACCGGGACTTTCAATCGCAACTGGTTGAGGTAAAAATCATCCGTACCAGTCCCTGGTCACTAACGGCAACCGTGGTTTGATTTACTGTCAAATTCATCAGATTGATATATTTACCGTTTATTTTTTGGCCCTTCAGGTTTATACTAAAATCAATCCTGAAATAGCGGATAATTTGGGGTAACATGAGAGAAATAGATTCCAGGCAAATTACTGCCACGGTCGCCCGGCTTTTTATTGAAGCTAATTACCATCTGACGGATGATGTTTTAGCGGCCATTAAAACGGCCGCTGAGGCGGAAGAGTCAGAAGCCGGCCGTGATATTCTGCATAAACTATTAAAAAATGCGGATCTGGCGGCGCAGGGTTTGGCCCCATTGTGTCAGGATTGCGGGACAGCGGTAGTTTTTCTGGAGATCGGGCAGGATGTGCATATCACCGGAGGTGACCTGTATTTGGCGGTTAATGCCGGGGTTAGAGAAGCTTACGAAACCGGTTATTTGCGCAAATCTCAGGTCAACCGTTCTTTTTCCGAACGCCTGAATACCCGGGATAATACTCCAGCCATTGTGTATACCGATATTGTTCCCGGAGACAAAATAAAGATTGTGGCTGTTGCCAAGGGGGGCGGAGCGGAGAATATGAGCCGGTTGCGCATGCTCACTCCCGCTGAAGGCCGCCCCGGAATCGTCAACTTTGTGGTCAAAACGGTAGAAGAGGCCGGTTCCAATCCCTGCCCGCCGATTATTGTGGGCGTAGGTATCGGTGGCACTGCCGAGCGGGCAATGCTGTCAGCTAAAAAAGCGCTTTTACGCACTGTCGGTTTACATAATCCTGATGCCGAAGCAGCTGAATTGGAATGCGAATTACTGAAGAAGATTAACGCATTGGGAATCGGGCCGATGGGCTACGGCGGCAGAACTACCGCTTTGGCAGTGAATGTTGAGGTGTTGCCCGCCCATTTGGCCAGCCTGCCGGTGGCGGTGAATTTGAACTGTCATAGCTCCAGACACCACGAAGCGTTGATATAGAATATCCGTTATACAATCAACAATCACCGGGTTAGCTGAAGCGTAAAAAATTATCATTGGAATTGGTCTCCCGTAAATGAAATTGGAAGGGAATTTCAAGATTGAAGGCCGGGACCACAGGGTGTCTGAAAATTTTTTGTAGGGATTATAGCCTGTGATAGAAATCCAATTGCCCTTAACTGACGGGATTGTCCGGGATCTGCGTACAGGAGATCATGTACTGTTAACCGGAGTCTTATTTGCTGCCCGCGATTCGGCCCACAAATGTCTGACAGAAGCTCTGCAGCGGGGTGAACCTTTGCCTTTTGATATCCGGAATCAGGTGATTTACTATATGGGGCCTTCTCCGGCCAGACCGGGACAGGTGATCGGGGCAGCCGGACCCACTACCAGCGGACGCATGGATAGTTATTCTCCTCTGTTAATTCAAAAAGGATTGAAGGGGATGATCGGCAAGGGCAGCCGCTCAAAGGCGGTTAAGGAAGCCTTGCTGCAATATCAAGCCGTCTATTTTGGAGCCATCGGCGGCGCCGGAGCATTAATTTCCCAAACCATCCGGAAATCCGAGGTGGTGGCATATGCCGGATTAGGGGCGGAAGCCATTCGCAAACTGGAAGTGGAAAAATTCCCGGTGACCGTTATCAATGATATTTACGGCGGAGATCTTTATCAAGAAGGCAAAGCCAGATACCAGCAATACTAGCCAGCCTGGAGGTTTTATTCTTCGTGTGTCAAACATGTGTGTTGATTTGAATATTAGACAGTGCGCCAAAGAATGAATTATTATATGGAATAACGGCAGAGCTAAATGGCATTGCCCCCATTTTT
>DAOUAU010000130.1:0-9026 GCA_034433195.1 Dehalococcoidales bacterium | reverse complement strand
TGGCAGCATATCACCCCACCGCATTCAGGGCAGTGCCATTTTACTGATTCCTTTTCCAGAAACGCTTTCATACCGTTCGCTTTTAAGAAATCAAGGTTTTCTATCATACTCATATGGTATTTGGTGCTATAGCGTTGATCGAGGTTTTTTAGACGGCGACAGGGATAATCCGGGCATTGATAACAGAAACTTACCAGTCCTTTCCCAACCAGGTGGCATTGTTTTGCCATAAAGGTACAGTTCTTCCCACGCGGCCGGCAGCCAGGGCAGTACTTCTTGCCAAAGCCCTTCTGGTTAAGGTCATTTTTCATCGCCAGATAGCTGACGCACAACCCGCAGTTCATCCCGCAAGGAGCGATAAGTTGTTCTTCCATCAGCACTACTCCGAGTGGTGATCTGATTTGATAAGAATTCTATCAATAAAATCGAAGGCAATCAAAAAGTATGCAGGGAAAACGGAGTTACCAGTGAAAATAGCATCCTGGTGGAGCAGGAGCAGCACAAAAATAGTGGGAAAATGGTGGAGCCGACGGGATTCGAACCCGTTACCTCTTGAATGCAAATCAAGCGTTCTCCCGAGTGAACTACGGCCCCTGACGGTACCCTTTAAATCTACCAAAACGCGGGCGTTTAGGCAAGCCCGGCAGCACTGCGCTTATGATCTTCATAATACCATATATATGTGTCACCTATCTTTCTGCACTGTACCAGGGCCGCCGATTGCCGCGCTCCGTTCACTCTTTAGTCCGGGGTTACCAGCCGCCGCCTCTCCAGCCTCCCTGCATACTGGCAGATCGCTCAGCGTTGGAGTATAATTTATTCAAACGTTCAAGAGGATTTTGCAACCTATGTATGCCTACGTCAAAGAACTGGTAATCACCCTGGGACTGGCAGTGATTATTTTTATTGTGCTGCGCACTTTTGTGGCCAGGGCTCAGAGGTTTTTGATATCTCCATGCAGCCCACACTCTATGAAGGCCAGCGCCTGATGGTAATTAAAACGCTGTATACTCCGCAGCGGGGTGATATTATTGTGGTTTACCCTCCCACCGGGACCAAGCGGCAGTACGTCAAGCGGCTGATCGGTTTGCCCGGCGATACGGTGGAGGTCAAAAACCAACTGGTTTATATTAACGGAACGGCTTTGAACGAACCTTATATCAATTCTCCCCCAACCTATACCATGGCCGCCAGAACACTGCCTGAGAACGCCTATTTCGTTTTGGGCGATAACCGCAATCACAGTTCGGATTCACACTTCGGCTGGACGGTGACCCGCGAAAACATTGTGGGTAAAGCCTGGCTGCGCTATTGGCCTTTAAACAAATTCGGCAATCCGGGCAATGTGTCGCTCAAGGACCAGCTCACTGAAATGAAGTCAGGCCTCTTTGCCGTCCCCTGAAAGCAGGCTCTCCGCTGTTGAATCACCCCCGGCCGGCAGACCCTGCAAACAGGCCTCTTTTCATGAAACGCGGCCGAACTCCTTTTCAATCTGCGCTAGAGTCAGCCTGATCATGGTGGGCCGGCCGTGCGGACAGCTGTTGGGGAGGTCGGTCTTTTCCAGCTGGCGCAGCATTTCGCGCATTTCATCCGGCCCCAGAAGCTGTCCGGCCCGGATGGCGCTGTGACAGGCCAGGCGGTTGAGAAGCTTTTCCGACCAATCATTATTGTCAGTTTCCAGCGATTCTCTGAGAGCCGCCTGCCAGTCACGGCCGCTCAAAACGGCCGGAATAGCGCGCACCATGAATGCGTTCCGGCCAAAATTCTCCAGTTCGAATCCAAATTCACTGATGGCCGGCAAATGGGATTGCAGCACCGCCGCCAGGCGCGGTTCAATCTCCACCGTCTGAGCCGGCAGCAGCCCCTGCCGCTCAACCTGCCGGGCTGACCACTGCTGACGCAGTTTTTCCAGCATGATCCTCTCATGGGCGGCATGCTGATCGATCAAATATAAGCCGTCCGGTCCTTCTGCCACGATGTAAACACCGGCTAATTGTCCCAGCAAGCGCATCAGCGGCAGTGAAATCAGGGGTGTGACGGCAGGTGCACCGGCAACCTGGCCGCCGCTTTGCGGTATGCCGGAACGATTGAAGCCGGACGGTTCCCGCAGCGGCGCCAAGGCCGTGGCCGCCGGGTTATACTGCATGCGCGTTTCAACCTGATGCACCGGCGCGGACTGCACCAGCGCCGCCCGTACCGACCTTTGCAGCGCGCTGAAGACCGCTTTATCATCCTGGAATTTGATTTCAGTCTTGGCCGGATGAACATTAACATCAATCTGCCCGGCCGGGATGGTGATATTTATAGCCGCCACAGGATGCTTGCCCTGCATCAGCAGCCCATGATAAGCTTCTTCCAGTGCAAACCCCAGCATGCGGTTATTGACCCAGCGGCGGTTAACAAAAAAGCTCAAATAATCACGCGTTGAACGAACCAATTGCGGCGCGCCCGTTAATCCGCTGACATGGATGCCGCCGCTATCCGGACTTGTTCCTGCGGCGCGGTGATCAATCTCAATCATCTGCCGGGCCGCCTCAACTCCGTAAAGCGCGCTGATAACATCTATCAGTTTTCCGCTGCCGGCAGTCCTTAAGGCTGTGCGCGACTCATTGATGAGCGTAAACCGCACCTCCGGATAGGCCAGGGCATATTGACTGACGATGTCCGCGATGCGCCCGCTTTCGGCCGATTCCGATTTCAAGAACTTCAGGCGGGCCGGCAAATTGCGAAAGAGGTGATGTACGCTGATGGTGGTGCCCTGGGGCCGGGCTTGTTTTTCATGCCGCAGCAGCCGGCCGTCCTGTAATTCCAGGCAGGTGCCATGCATTTCTCCCTGCCCACAGGTCAGCATTTCTACCCTGGCCACCGCCGCGATGCTGGGCAGAGCTTCACCCCGGAAACCCAGACTGCTGAGCTTTGCCAGATCCGCCAGACTGCCAATTTTGGAGGTAGCATGCCTTTCAAAAGCCAGTTCAGTCTGATCATCATCAATACCGGAACCATTATCCGCTACCCGGATCAGGCTGATGCCGCCACCACTGATTTCAACCGTGATTTGGCTGGAACCGGCATCCAGAGCGTTCTCTAAAAGCTCTTTAACCACCGAGGCCGGCCGTTCCACCACTTCTCCGGCCGCTATTTGCGAAATGACCGCGGAATCAAGTTTTTTTATCGCCATCTTAACCTCAATCATACACGTTAACGTGTATGATGTCAAGAGACCTTATAATAAACTGATCAAGTCCAGCGGATTTTTGATCACCGCTCTGGCTCCATTATCCAGCAGTTCCTGGCGGGTGCGGAAACCCCACAAAGCCCCGACTGGATACATGCCGGCCCGCACCGCGGTTTGCATATCGAGGCCCGAATCGCCCAGATACAGGAAATCGCCTGGTTTGAACCCTAACTCGGCCGCAATACGCAATGCGGCGCTGCAGTCGGGTTTTTTAGCTACGCTGGCTGAAGCTCCCAGCACTCTATCGAAAGACCAGGCGGATAACAAGCCCTGAACGTTCTGGGTAGTAAATTCCTGCGGTTTGTTGGAGAAGACGCTGAGCGAAACGTTCTTCCTGGTCAGGCTGTCCAGCAACTCCGGAATTCCGGCATAGGGCCGGGTATGGTCCTTCCAATGAACGGCATAATAGCGGTTCACCAGGTCAACCAGACGCGCCAGTGTAACTTCATCACGCCGCGCTGCAGGCAAAGCCTTGCGCGCCATTTCTTCCCGGCCTTCGCCAACGAAATATTTGAATTCCTCCACGCTGTGAACGGGCAGTCCCAGCGCTATCAGTCCTTGATTAACGGCCTCCGCCAGATCTTCCAGGGTATCCAGCAGAGTGCCGTCCAGGTCAAAGAGTACCGCTTGATGTTTGATCTTCATTTTCTCAACCCCGTGGAATTAATCAAATTACCGCAAGTGAGGGTGGTCTTCAGGCTTGTGATTTTACCAGATTGATATCAGGTCAGGCACCGGACTGGTCACTGCTGAAGCTAATTAAGGCATTTCCAGTACGGCCGCTGAAAGCGCTTGACCTCTTCCAGCATTGCCTGTGTCGCCGTCAGCACACTATCACGTTCGAATTGGGCCGGCACGCTGACTGGTTCTTCGATGGTCAGCGGCCAGCCGGCAATGCCGCTGAGAAGCGCCAACCAGACATGCGGCAGCACCCGGGCATTATAGCCGGAGGCGATCAGGTCTATCTGCCGGCCATCACAAACTTCACTCATCTGACGCACTTTTTCACCCATTTGCCGGAATCCGTCTACGGTCATGCCCAGATGGGTCAAGCCATCGTTAAAATGAGGATCGGAACCTCCGCAGCGGACGATGATTTGCGGTTTATATTCGCGGGTGACGGGTAAGATAATCTGATCAAAAGCCAGCATATAAGAGGCATTTCCGGCATACACCGGCATGGACAGATTAATGGTCAGTCCCCTGGCGGCGCCGGTCCCGACATCCGGCACAAAACCGGTCCCCGGATAGATGCTCTGAGGGTCCTGATGAATATCGATCAAAAGCACCCTGGGATTACCTCGCAAATATTCAGCCGTGTCATTGCCGGCATGGGCATCCGTATCCAGCACCAGCACCCGCACCAGCTGGTATTTTTCAATCAGATACAGGGCGGTAAAGGCTACGTCATTATACACGCAGAAACCCTCTCCAAAACGCCGTTTGCCATGATGCAGTCCACCGCCTACGGAAATCACCATGGGATATTGCCCGCTTTGCACCAGATCAGCCGCCTTCCTGGCTTGTCCGATAATCAGCCTGGCAGCCATTTCGATTTCCCCGGGAGTACCAACCGGCTTATTATCCGCCGAAAGGTAACGGGACACGCCTTGAAAGTAGCCAATCCAGCCAAAAGCCATGGCGTGATAGTATTCCCGGACGAAATCAATATAGTCCTGATCACAAATCAATGCCAGATCTTCGGCAGAGGCTGGAGGCGCCGCCAAAATTTGATAAACGTGGTCAGGAGCCAGCCGTTTTTTTAGAAGGTCTATGAACATCGCATAGCGGTCGCCGTGGAAGGGATGTCCGGAGCCGAAATCGTACTCTTTGAGGGCTTCCTGGTACAGGACCGCGACTGCCATAAAAACACTCCTTTTTGATAGTGGAAAATCGTTTCCGGCCATGGGACGGGTGTATTACACTTCAGCATACAACATAATGTGCCATTTATAAAGTGGAATGGTGATCAAAACCGGCTGTCAGAGCACCTGAAACAGGCGCCTCTGGCGGTCTGTCACATCCGGTCAGCGGCTGGGCGGCGCCTCCCGGCGATGAATCCGGCCGCAGAACGAAAAACCATCCGCTTGTATCTATTTCGTTTTATTTTTGTGTTTAGGTATGCCAAGGTGATAGAATTAACCCATGGATTATATGGAGTTAGCTTTATCTTTAGCCAGGCTGGCCCACGGGCAGGTCAGTCCTAATCCGGCGGTCGGCGCCGTGATTGTTAAAGATAATACCATTCTCGGCATGGGTTACACACAACCGCCCGGTGGCGATCATGCTGAAATTGTAGCCCTGAAACAAGCCGGCCAGGAAGCTCGCGGAGCCGCCATGTATGTCACGCTTGAACCGCATTGCCATCACGGACGCACTCCGCCCTGCACCAAAGCCATTATTCAGGCCGGAATCAGTGAAGTCCACTTTGCTGTCATTGACCCCAATCCCAAAGTGGCCGGCAAGGGTCAAGCCGAATTGCAGCAGGCCGGCTTGAAAGTCTTCATCGGCGAACATGCCGCTGAAGCGCTGGAATTGAATGAAGCTTTTAACAAATATATCACCACCGGATTGCCATTTGTGACCGTCAAATTTGCCTGCAGCCTGGACGGGAAGATCGCCACTCGCAGTGGTGACTCCAAATGGATCACCGGCGAAGCGGCGCGTAAACAGGTGCAGCACATCCGCTATATCTCAGACGCAGTCATGACCGGCGCCAATACCGTAATTGCTGACGATCCGCGTTTAACCGTCAGACTGGCCGTCAAAGGCGGCATCACTCATAAGCAACCTCTGCGCATTGTCATTGACGGACATGGCCGGACTCCGCCCTCGGCCCGGCTTTTCAAAGAACCGGGTAAAACCCTGCTGGTGATCGGGAACAATGTTCCCGACAGCGTCAAGCAAAACCTGAGCGCCGCCGGCGCCGAAATACTGGAGATGCCCGCCCGTGACGGACTGGTGGATATGCGCCAGTTAATGCCTCTGCTGGGTCAAAAGGAAATTACCAGTATTCTGGTTGAGGCCGGAGGAATATTGCTGGGGTCACTCTTTGACGCCGGGCTGGTAGATAAAGTGGTAGCCTTCATGGCGCCTATTATCATCGGCGGAGAAGAAGCGCGGCCTGCGGTAGCCGGGCGAGGCATAGATAAGCTGACTGACTGCTCCAAACTTAAAGACGTCAAGCTTGAACATGTGGGAGAGGATATCATGGTCAGCGGTTACATAGTGAAATAGAATATGTTTACAGGGATTGTGACTGAGATCGGAAAAGTGATTTCCCTTCTTCCGGGCAAATTGACATTAGGCGCCGCCATGATTCCCAGGGGTCTGGCTTTGGGGGCCAGCGTGGCGGTAAACGGGACCTGTTTGACCGTAACTGCTTTTAATGACACCTCTTTTGAGGTAGATTTAGCACCCGAAACTGAGCGCCGCACCAACTTGCGGCAACTCCAGAAAGGCGACCCGGTCAACCTGGAACGCGCTTTGGGGCTGGGCGGAGAACTCGGCGGACATCTGGTGCAGGGGCATATCGACGGCACCGCCAGGCTGATCGCCATCCGTCCGGAAGGCAATGCCGCCATTTTCCGCTTCAGCGCGTCTCCCGAGATCCGGCGCTACCTGGTAGAAAAAGGCTTCGTGGCCGTCGATGGAATCAGCCTCACTATTGCCGGGTTAGGAGCAGACTATTTTGAGGTTTCAGTGATTGATTTCACGCGCCGCAATACCGTTCTGCAATACCGCAAAGCGGGCGATTCGGTCAATCTGGAAATTGATATTATGGCCAAATACGCCGAACAGTTTATACTTAAACAGCCTTCCCGCATCTCGGTGGATTTCTTGCAGCAAAACGGCTTTTAAAAGAGGGAGGGAAGCTTCAAGTTACGAATTAAGGGTTGAACATTTGGATTTGTTTTTCATTTGGCATTAAAGCTTTTTTACTTTTACCTTTAGGGAGGTTCCCATGGCTTTAGCTACTATTCCAGAAGCTTTGAAGGATATCAAAGCCGGCAAATTTGTCATTATTGTAGATAACGAAGACCGTGAAAATGAGGGCGACCTGGCAATTGCAGCGGAGAAAATCACTCCCGAAGCCATCAACTTCATGGCCAAATACGGCCGCGGTCTGATATGCATGCCGGTCACCGGCGCCCGCCTGGATGAACTGCAGGTACCCCTGATGGTCAGCCGCAACACCTCACGCTTTACCACTGCCTTTACCGTTTCAGTAGAGGCCAAACACCGCATCAGCACCGGCATTTCGGCCGCCGACCGCGCACAAACGGTTAGAACCATGATTGACCCAGCTTCCAAACCATCTGATCTGGTGTACCCCGGACATATGTTCCCGCTGCGCGCCAAAGAAGGAGGGGTGCTGGTCAGGGCTGGACATACTGAAGCGATTATTGACCTGGCCAAACTGGCCGGTCTGTATCCGGCCGGTGTGATTTGTGAAATTTTGAACGATGACGGAACGATGGCCCGCCTGCCGCAACTGATGGAAATGGCCCAGAAATTTGGCTTCAAGGTAATCAGCGTGGCGGAATTGATCGCCTACCGCTCACGCAATGAAAAGCTGGTGCACCGTGTAGCTGAAGCTAAATTACCCACCAAATTTGGTGAGTTCACAGCCATCGCCTATAAGAGCGATGTAGATCCGGCAGAGCATTTGGCATTGATCATGGGCGATGTCAGCACTCCCGAACCCGTTCTGGTGAGAGTACACAGTGAATGCGCCACCGGGGATATCTTTGGCAGCCTGCGCTGCGATTGCGGAGAGCAACTGGCTCAAGCTTTAAGCAAAATCTCTAAAAAGGGTCGCGGAGCCCTGATTTATCTGCGTCAGGAAGGCCGCGGCATCGGCTTTCATAATAAAATCCGGGCTTATGCCTTGCAGGACCAGGGACTGGACACTGTAGAAGCCAATGTCTCACTGGGTTTTTCTTCGGACCTGCGTGATTATGGTGTAGGCGCCCAAATTATGCGTGATCTGGGCTTCCGCGAAATTCAGCTTTTAACCAACAACCCGATGAAAATCGTCAGCCTGGAAGGGCATGGGCTGAAAGTGACTGAAACTGTCCCGGTGATCGTCACCCCCAATCCGCACAACCGGCGCTACCTGGAAACCAAGCAGAGGAAAATGGGGCATAAGCTGGACTTGCCGGAATGCGGACCGGCCAAGAGTGATTGAACCGAATCAATTTAGCGTTTATAATGCAGCACAGTGCGTGTTGCAAATCAGGCTGTGAATATTAGGGTTGAGGAGCATATATGAAAAATAATGCCTTTGAAGGAATGCTGCTGGGTGAGGGACTCAAATTTGGTATCGTGGTGGCCCGCTTTAATGACTTTATCACTAACAAGATGCTGGAAGGCGCACAGGATACATTGATTCGACACGGCGTGAATGAAGAAGACATCGAAGTGAGCTGGGTTCCCGGTTCTTTCGAAATCCCGCTGGTGGCTCAAAAAATGGCAGATACCAAGCGCTACGATTCAGTTATTTGCCTGGGAGCGATCATTCGCGGCGGAACTCCCCATTTTGAATACGTGGCCGCCGAGGTGACCAAGGGCATCGGTCAGGTCAGCCTGAATACCGGATTGCCCATAATCTACGGCATCATCACCGCCGATACTCTGGAACAGGCCATCGAACGTGCCGGCACCAAACAGGGCAATGAGGGCTCCAAAGCCGCCATCACAGCCATTGAGATGGCTAACCTGCTGAAAAGCATCGAATAGCCAGGTTTATCCCATACCCCCCGCCGCAAGGCCGGGGGGTTTTCTTTTC
>DAOUAU010000129.1:0-8053 GCA_034433195.1 Dehalococcoidales bacterium | reverse complement strand
AGCGTGTTATTTATCATCGATCCCGTTAAGGATAACATTGCTCTGGCGGAAGCCCATCGTACCGGCACTCCGATACTGGCTATTTGTGACACTAACTGCAATCCGGATAACCTGGACCATATCATTCCTGCCAATGATGATGCTATCCGGGCTGTCAAGGTAATCTGCTCAAAAATCGCGGATGCTGTCATTGAAGGCAAAGGAGTGCAGGTTCTGGCGCCCAAAGAAGATCAAGCTTCAGCCGCCGCACCGGAACTCAATCCCGCAGAAATTAAAGCAGCCAACATTGCAGATGGTGAATCTGACGAATAAATTTATTGGGGGATAATTTGGAAATTACAACGGAACAAATAAAAAAGCTGAGAGAAGAATCCGGCGCCGGAATCATGGATTGCCGGAACGCCTTAAAAGAAAGCAATGGCGATAAAGCCAAAGCTCTGGAAATTTTATCCAACTCAGGTTTGGTGAAAGCCCAAAAAACAGCCGGCCGCGTAACCAAGCAAGGTCTGGTGACATCTTACATTCACGGGGGCGGACGCATCGGCGCACTGGTGGAGGTCAATTGTGAAACGGATTTCGTGGCTCGCACTGCGGAATTCCAGGATCTTTGCCATAATATAGCCATGCAAGTGGCCGCCATGGCGCCAGAATATCTGTTTAAAAATGAGTTCCCAACCGGTGCTGAAATAGATTTTCAAAATGTCTGCTTGTTATTGCAGCCCTATATCAAAGACCCCACCAAGTGCATTCAGGATATTGTAGCTGAATTGATCGCCAAAACCGGCGAGAACATCATCGTCAGCCGCTTTGCCCGGTTCGAATTGGGCAAATAACGCCATCCGGGTTAGTTTTTACCAGCCGCTTTTTCTTTTGGGAAAAGCGGCTTTGTTTTACGGAATACAACCGATCAATGCTAAATGTGTAATCATTTATGCTATAATAGCAATAATAAATTAATGTAGGTTTTCGATCTCAAGCTGGTTTAAAAAGGAGAGTCAACAAACAAATGCCTGCTGCCAAATATAAAAGAGTCCTTTTAAAACTCAGCGGTGAAGCTTTTTCCGGTAAAAATGATTTTGGTATAGATCAATCCACCATTAAAAGGATTGCTCAGCAAATTAAAAACGTGACCGGGATGGGCATTGGAGTGGGTGTGGTAGTAGGCGCCGGCAACTTCTGGCGCGGGGAACAAAATGCCCGCAATGGAATGGACCGGGTGACCGCGGATTATGCCGGTATGCTGGCCACCATTATTAACGCACTGGCGCTGCAGGACTCTCTGGAAAAAATTGGGGTAGTTACACGCACCCAGTCTGCCATTGCGGTCCAGCAAGTGGCTGAAATGTTCATTCGGCGCAGAGCCATCCGTCATCTGGAAAAAGGCCGGGTGGTTATTTTTGCCGCCGGCACCGGCAACCCTTATATGACCACTGATACAGCCGCCGCTCTGAGAGCCATAGAGATTGAAGCTCAGGTACTGCTGATGGCCAAAAACAACGTTGACGGTATATACAGCGCTGACCCCAAGCAGGATCATAATGCCGTTAAATTTGACAAGTTAACCCACCTGGAAGCGCTTAACCTGCGTCTTAAAGTGATGGATGCTACCGCTTTTTCCTTGTGTATGGAAAACAAATTACCGATTGTGGTTTTTAATGTTGAATCTCCTGGCGGCATTGAATCTGCATCCCGGGGAGAATCGATCGGAACGATAGTAACCAGCGAGGTGTAAAATGTCCAGTACCATCTTATCTCTGGTAGAAAAGAAAATGAAAGCCGTTTCGGAAGGATTAAGGCAAGAACTATCCACCATCCGGACCGGGCACGCCAGCCCGGCACTGGTGGAGTATTTGAAGGTGGACTATGCAGGCACCCCGACGCCTCTCAACCATATCGCCAGCATCTCCGCACCCGAAGCCAAATTACTGGTGATACAACCCTGGGACCCGGGTGTAATGCATGCCATTGAACAAGCTATCCAGAAATCAGACCTGGGTCTGAACCCGATCAATGATGGCCGTTTGATCCGGCTGGCAATTCCGGCTTTAAGCGAAGAACGCCGGCAAGAGCTGACCAAAATCGTGCATAAAAGGCTGGAAGAACGCCGGGTGGCGGTCCGCAATCTGAGAAGAGACGCTTTGGATGAAATTAAAAAAGCTGAAAAAAACAAGGTTATATCACAAGACGAGTCCAGACGCTCTCAGGAAACTCTGCAAAAATTGACTGATTTCAATATCTCTGTGGCTGAAAAAATCGCCCAGGAAAAAGAAAAAGAACTAATGTCAGTATAAATAAATGACCGAGACAAACCGGGCTCTACCGCGCCATGTCGCCATCATCATGGATGGTAATGGAAGATGGGCTAAAAAGCATGGTTTACCGCGTTCAGCCGGTCATCTGGCTGGTTTCAAGCGCATCCGTTCAGTAGTTGCCAACATTCTTAAACATCAAATTCCTTATTTAACTATTTATAGTTTTTCCACTGAAAACTGGAATCGTCCGGCTCAGGAAGTCCAGGGTATATTGAAGCTTTTAACCGATAACATGGATACCGAATCCGCTATTCTGCATCAACAAGGCGTCCAGATGCGCCACCTCGGACGGATGGCAGGTCTTTCTTCAGAGGTACAAAACGCCATCCAGCGGGCTTGCCGCATGACCAGCCAGAATAAACGCCTGGTTTTTTCTTTTGCTTTCAACTACGGTGGACGCACCGAGATACTGGATGCCGTAAAATCTCTGATCGATCAACAATCCCGGTTTGAAGATATCAACGAAGAGCTTTTTGAAAAGCAGCTTTATACGGCTGGAATCCCCGCTGTGGATTTGCTGATTCGCACCGGAGGGGAATTACGCATCAGCAACTTCCTGCTCTGGCAAACATCCTATGCCGAATTCTATTTCACCAGGGTACTTTGGCCGGATTTTACCCCAAAACAGGTCGAACGGGCCTTAAACGCTTATGCCCAACGGCAAAGAAGATTCGGGAAAATCTATTAATCAACCCTTCTTGAAGAATTAATAATAAGGAGGCCGCGGCTATGGATACCCCCGTTATCTACTATATCAATCTGGCTTTTGCCTGGTTCCTGGTACTGATATCAATCTGGGGTTATGCCACTATTGTCAGAAAAACCGGTCAAAAAATGTTCTTCTGGGTTTTTTTCGGCCTGGCCTGGCTGCTTTTCGGCTTTTCTCACCTTTTCACGCTGGGTGGAGCCGCTAACACAGCCTGGTATATCATTACACTGCGCACCGCCGGTTATGTCCTGATATTCTTTTCCACGATCAGCCTGTTAATCCATATTGTCAACAAAGATTCAATTTAGTGACTTAAGTTTAGTGACTTAAGTACTATGAAAAATGCTTAAAACGCCGCTGTTTGAGATAGCAAAATACCCCAATCTGGAATAAAATACAGATATGGATCGGGGGAGTATCAGCTATGATCAAACGTAAAACGTCAAGAATAGTCTTTATTCTGACATCAGCAATTTTAGTAACCGCTCTCCTGGCCGGTTGCAGTGCGGCTACGCCCTCCACCAGTTCTCCCGCGCCGGTTAGATCACAGCCGCCAAGCAGCACCGCGGTTCCAGAATCACCGCCGGCGTCAAACCCTGCGTCAACTCCTGCATCAACGCCGCCTTCAACCCAGCCTTCAACCCAGCCTTCGGCCACAGCAGTGACTTCAACCAGCGCAGCGCTCGCTGCCAGCGTTGTTCCGCCAGGACCAACAGTTTCTCCCACACCATCTCTCACTCCTGCCGGCCTGCCTTTCCCAACCACAATCTATAAGCCCAGCGCTACGCCCTATATTCCTGCCGGGGCTGAACTGGAACTCTTTAATTATGTCTTGCAGCTCATCAATAAAGACCGGGCCGATCATAAATTGCCTCCGGTTGAACTGGCCTTTAACGCCGCGGCGCAAAAACACGCTCAGGATATGCTGGACAATAATTTTCTGGCCCACTGGGGCACGGACGGACTGAAACCGTACATGAGATACACCAATGCCGGCGGTCTGAACTTCGAAGGAGAAAACAGCGCCTACAGTCACGGCAGCGCCGCCATTGATGTTAAATCCGAAATAGCGGCCCTGCAATTTACCATGGTTTATGATGATGCTGCCTCAAATTGGGGACACCGCGATACTATCTTGAACAAACATCACAAGAAAGTCAGCATCGGGCTGGCTTTTAGCAGTACCGCATTAGCATTGGTACAACAGTTCGAAGGAGACTATCTGGAGTATTATCAGCCGCCCACTCTGCAGGGCAAGGTATTAACACTCAGCGGACGCTTTAAACTGGCCGGGCTGACCTTAAATAACGTTACCATCAGCTACGATCCTTTGCCTCAGGCTTTGACCAGAACCGAGCTAGTCAACGGGCCCTACCACTCATATGGATTAGGACCCCGCGTGGGCCTGGTTTTCCCGCCACCGCCGCCCAATGCCACCTATACCAATTTGCCGGCAGGTTCAATTATTGCCGCGAAAGGTCTGGTCAAGGATGATGTTTTCTGGCTGGAAGCAGATATCAGCACCATTCTGGCTAAAGGGCCGGGGGTATACACCGTTTGCCTGGTGGCAGTCCTGGATAACCGTCCAACCGCCTTCACGAACTACTCCATCGTAGTGAGATAATTAAGCCTGGCTTTGAGAGCTTTAAGTTGAGATTCTCTCTGCATCTTATCGCTGATTTGCAGAATGCGGTAAACTTCAGTTAGCGCCGTGATATCCGCTTTAAGCCTCTGTCGTTCGGCGGCTGCCTGGACAGAATTATACCAGCCATTGGCCGCTCTTTGTTCAATAACAAATGCCGCAGACTGCATATTCATCTCGGCGATGGCCCGTTTATCAGCAACATCAGTCTGATAATTCAGCCACTGATACCAGGAAGGACCCGAAAGGCCGGCGATATACTCCTTCAGATTCTTATATAGCAATTGATATCCATATTTTTCGGGAAAATCAAAGGCCAGTGAACCGGGATCCAATAATATTGGCCCCATAATGGGTCCACCCAGCGGCAATCCACTGCCCAGGCCCAGGGAAGCTTCTCTGGCCAGTATGATATTCTCCAGTGAAGACAACTTTTCCCACAAATCCCAGGTTTCCAGCATTTCCTGGCGCGTTTCACCCGCTAATCCGGTTGAAAAAAAGGTGGTGACCGGAATCAGATATTGGTGGCAAAGCTGAACGGTATTCAATAACTCGGCAGTGGTATAACAGCGCCCCAATTTGCTGCGCACCGCGTCAGAGCCGGTATCAGGACAAATATGCACGGTGACCTGGCGGCCGATGGAGGCGATAGATTTGATAAATTCTTCATCCGCCGGTACCAATAAATCAAGAGATAAGCGGTCAATCTTTAACTCAGGTTCTTTCAAGACCGCTAACAACTCCTGCCAATACTGTATTCCGGCCACACGCGGGTCCTGATAAAGCCCGATTACACGGATGCCCTGCGCGTTCAATTTTAAGATATCCTCGCGAATCCTGGCAGGGCTGCGGAAGGCTGGTTTATTCATTCCCAGGTATTTTTTATAAGTATAAGCCGACCCCCCGCAAATAGCGCAATTATAGGCGCAGCCGCGGCACACTTCCAGGCTCCAGCGCGGCAGCGCACCGGGCGTGAAAACAGATGTGCGTGGTTCCAATAAATCGAAGCGGGTATATTCAAATTCGTCCAGGTTTTGACTGGCCGGCATCAAGGGCGTAACCCGCACACTGCCTTTTTCGTCACGGTAGGTCAGATTAGGCGTGTCCGTGATTCGCCGATTCTTGTCCAAAGCCTGCATAAACTGCAGGAAGGGCTTTTCGGCCTCAGCCCGGATAACGGCATCAACGAAGGGATATTTCCGGATAATCTCCTGATGAAAACGGGTGGCGGTCAATCCGCCCATTACCACCAGCGAATCAGGATGATACCGTTTGCATAACATGGCAATATCCATCGCCCCCGGAGAATGTTGTTGAAAGTGTAATCCCACCGCGAAGATACGCGCAGAGAGGCTTTTAAGGTGTTTTTGGGCATTGAATGCGGCGCCGCTGACCATGCGGTCGCAAAGATTATCCACCTTCACATGATAGCCGTGCCGGTCCAAATAATCCGCCAGACTGAGTAAACCTATGGGTACTTTATTGAATTGCACCTGCTCCACAGTGGAACCCATTGGGCCGGGGAAAAGGAATTTCTGGCGGAAATCAAAAATAGCCGGCGGATGGATGAAGATAACGTCATAATCAGGCATACCCGGATCAACTCCCTGAAAGAATTCAGCCAAAACCGGTTAAGAATTGCCAACCGGCTAATCTTAATATAATTATCCGCTCCGCAATTGTCCAATCCCTCTCAAAAAGGTCATTGACTTAAACAAGGCAAAGTTGATAGACTGGGTTTGAACTAAATGAGGTGAATCAACTGTCAGAACCAGTTAAACTTGCCGCATCTACGGAAAGGTTGGGAACAGATCCGCTAGCCAAATTACTGCTTCGACTGAGCCTGCCAAGCATCATTTCCATGGTTACAATATCTCTCTATAACCTGGTCGATGCCTTTTGGGTGGCTAAATTGGGATATCAGGCTGTGGCAGTGCTGACGGTGATGATGCCATTTTTTATTTTATGTATGTCCATCGGAGTAGGCATCGGGATTGGTGTCAACGCTCTTTCTTCCCGCCATTTCGGAGAACGCCAGGTTGAATATGCCAACCGGGCCACCGGACAAACTTTCTTTCTGTGCCTGTTAATGGGATTGATTCTGATGCTGGTTACCAATGTATTCCCCCGCCAGATACTGCTGATTTGCGGAAGCACTGCAGATTTATTGGTAATGGGCGAACAATACCTCAGGATATTCGGTTTCGGCATGCCGCTGTTCTTGTTTGGAGCTGTCAGCCGCAATATCTTCCAGGCCTCAGGAGAAGCGGTCAAACCCATGCTTTTCATCATACTCTCACAGGTAGCTAATATAATACTCGATCCCTTGTTTATCTTCGGCCTGGGCCCATTCCCCGAAATGGGGGTGGCGGGGGCAGCCTTAGCCACCGCCATTGCTTCGGGTCTGGGTTCTCTGCTGGCTTTGTGGTACATCTTGTCAGGCAGAACCGCTTACCGCCTCCGCATCCATCACCTGACACCCAGTCCAAGAATCATTAAGTCCATCGGCAGAGTGGGACTGCCTTCAATGCTGATGGAACTCACCGGCGGAGTAGGTTTTGCGGTTTTCAATCATGTCGCCGCGGGCTACGGCTCAGTAGTCCTGGCTGCCACCGGTATTGCCGGGCGCATCGCCGATTTGGCTTTTATGCCCATCATCGGAATGGCGCACGGTTTGCTGCCAATTATCGGATTCAGCCTGGGAGCCAGGCACTGGAACCGGTTGTGGGGATCTGCCAGACTGGCCGTCATCTGGTTGACTATCCTGATGCTTTCATCTACTTTGATACTGGAGTTATTCACGCCCCAGATAGTCAGCTTTTTTAATACAGACCCCGCACTGCTGAAAGTGGCTGTACCGGGCATGCGCATCTTTTGCTCAACACTGGTACTGTACGGACCGCTGGTAATCTTCACCACTACTTTACAGGGACTGTCCAAAGGGACGACCGCCATGTTTCTTTCTCTCTGTCACCAGTTTCTGTTTTTCATTCCGGGACTGTTTATTCTCTCAAGCTGGTGGGGTTTGAATGGAGTCTGGGTATCCATGCCCGTCTCGGATATTTTAGGAGCTACCATTGCCAGTCTGCTAATCTACCGCGAATACCGCCTGCAAAAGAAAAGTGAGCATTGGAAAGCCAGTTTCCAGACCGCCATGATGAAATAAACCGGAACCTAGATGACGACCGACAATCTGACATGGTGTATATTATATTTTTGAATAACCTGGAATTCTGCTGCTGCTCATGACTTTATTGTCACTCTGGGTTTTCGATATGCGGAAAAATATGATATTAAAACATGATGGAGGACCACAGGTATGATCAAATCAATTGTAATCGCTCATAAAAAGCCCGGTCTGACTGATGCTGAATTTAACCGCCACTGGAA
>DAOUAU010000128.1:0-2770 GCA_034433195.1 Dehalococcoidales bacterium | reverse complement strand
GCCGCGTTGTCTTTGGTACGAGATCCCTGGCTGAGAGCCACCAGATCAGCGGGTAATGCCCACCCGCCCATTCTGGTCAGAGGTTGATCACCCAGATTCATATGGAAACCCTGCAAGGCGTTTCCCAGCACTCCAAAAGTACTGAATAATAAATCATCCCAGCCCGTCCCGTAAAGACCGCCGTAGAACCGGCCGGGGTCAGCGATGTCTACCTCGCATTTCAAACCGATATCATCCAGGTAGCGTTTTACTGCCGTGGCGGTATTGGCGTTATCTCCGGTTAAAACCAGCAGCTTGATGGAAGTGCCCTGGTAACCGGATTTCGCCAGCAGTTCCTTAGCTTTAGCCACATTATACGAACGTCCGGCATAGGCCGCATCGTATCCCCAGGCCCCCTGCGGCACGATCATCTTGGCCTCTTTGTAATAGCCAAAACCCATCGCGGCAGCAATGCCCTCTTTATCCAGGGCGTATTCCACCGCTTCTCTCAGGTCCTTATTCTGCCACTTTGATTTGGGGTCCTTAAGATTGGGATAGAGCATGGCAATGCTGGGTTGGCCAACCAATCTGACCAGTCCCTTTTTCTCCAGCTCAACCTGGTTCTTGATCGAAACACCGAACCACATATCGGCTTCTCCCGCCTGTAATTTGATGGCGGCAATCACCGGATCCGGGATAAATAAATACTGGATGGCATCCAGATAGGGTTTGCCTCCCCAGTAATCATCATTCCTGACCATTGTCAATGAAACGTCCCGCACAAATTCTCCCTGCTTGAACGGCCCGGTGCCGGATACGTTGAGACGGGCCCAGTCTTTACTTTTTTCTATATCTCCACCGCCGGACTTGATAAAAGCCTCCTTGGAGTAAATGGGAGGCGACCACAGCCAGCCGTTTATCAACTGGTTGTTATACCCGCCCTTATAACGGATGATGAAATTATATTTATCAATAACTTCCAGCTTGTCCCACTGGTCCAGGTAGCCTATTCTCTTATTGGCCACCTGCTGTTCGAAATTCCAGGCTATCGCGGCGGCATCACAATCCGACCCATCATGGAAGCGGATACCGCTCCGCATTTTAACACTGATAGTTTTGGCGGCATCATCCACTTTGTAGCTTTCAGCCAGATGTGGCACCAATTCCTGTTTGGCATTGTATTCCAGTATTTTTTCAACCGCGTTCAGCAGTACAAAAAGGTCTCCGGGTCCTTGTTCCAGCGAATAGCCCATTATTTTGGGGCCGGCAGCATTGATAACTCTTACGGTACCGCCGTACACCGGAGCGGCGGCGGGTTTGGTGGTTGATTGAGCAGGCGTAGTTGCGGAGGTTTTGGCCGGCTCAGTTGTAGTCTTGGCCGAACAACCGCTTAAGATAATACTGATTACCACCAGAACTCCCAGGAAAACCAACAATTGTTTCTTCATAATTATTCCTCCTTTCCCGTTCGTACCGGATATAACCGAATCATGGGTATTTTAAACCAAATCTCTTTCACCGGCCTTTCCGGCTCTTAATCTGAGATCCACCGCCAGCCTGACCCGGACCGCCATGGCTGAATCACTACCATATGATGGTATTCCATCTGTGTCTATCCTAGGCGATTTACGTATCGTATAGAGTCTATACCCGGGTCACTTGTTTGTCAATACGTACGTACGTATGTTGTACGTACGTACACCTACGTACATACGTCGTTTGCTGCTGCTCCTGATATATTTCCGCAAGACTTCAAAGGCAAATGACGTTACGCAGTCCTGTTCGGTTCCGCCTGATTTGAATTTGGGAATTAAATTTCTTTTTGAATTTTCATTTCGGATTTCGGAACAGATATTTGGAAACCATGGATAGGGATATAGTATAATAAGTTTATTCAAATGGCATCACAAGTTTTTTACCGCAAATTCCGGTCTCAAACCCTGGCTGAGTTAGTAGGACAATCTCATGTCACTCAGACACTGCTCAATGCTCTCAAAAATAACAATATCTCCCACGCCTATCTTTTTTGCGGCCCCCGCGGCACCGGAAAGACCAGCACTGCGCGCATCCTGGCAAAAGCTATTAACTGCCTGACCAATAATGGACGGGGCGAGCCGTGTAATACTTGCGATATGTGCCGGGCTATCATGGAAGACCGGGCCATGGATGTGATCGAAATAGACGCGGCCAGCAACCGCAGTATCGATGATATTCGCGACTTAAGGGAAAAAGTAAACTATGCCCCCAGTCAAGCCCGTCGTAAAGTCTACATCATAGATGAGTTTCATATGCTAAGCCGTGAGGCGTCCAATGCCTTGCTCAAAACTCTGGAAGAACCTCCGCCGCATGTGGTTTTCGTTTTGGCTACTACCGAGGCCCATAAAGTATTGCCTACCATTCTGTCCCGCTGCCAGCATTTTGATTTTCACCGTCTGTCCCGGGTTGATATCGTGTCCCAGTTGACCAAAATCTGCCGGCTTGAAAACATCAAAATTGAACCGCAATCTTTGCAAATGATTGCCCGCAGCACTACCGGCAGCATGCGTGACGCCGAAAACTTGCTTGAGCAGCTCTCTACCTATTACAATTCCGAAATTAGTTTTGCCCAGGTCCAGGCATTGCTGGGTATCACCGGAGACGCGCGCATCAAAGAACTGGTGAACCATATTCTCAACCGGGATATTTCCGCCGGCATGGCTACCCTCAACAGCGTCAACAATGATGGTCTGGACTTGAAACAGTTTAACCGTGAATTGATCGAGTATCTGCGGAACCTGCTGCTGGTAAAAAC
>DAOUAU010000127.1:0-1547 GCA_034433195.1 Dehalococcoidales bacterium | reverse complement strand
CATGGCGCTTCCCAATCCGGAACCGGTCAGGGCCTGGGCGACCAGGTTACGGCGGGTTTGGTAGAGGTCCAACCGGCCGCGGCGGTGATTTTCCGGATCAGCCCAGTAAGTGTTGGCAGTAGTGCGAATCACAGCATATAATTCATCAGCTGTGACTTTTCCGATCAATGGTGCGTATTGAGTGCAGACTGTCCGCCAGACGCCTTCTCCCAAAGCACTATCAAAAATTATGGTATCATCAAGATCGATTAAAACGGCCCGGGGATATTTATTCATAGCTATCCAAAAAAGACCATCCGTTGACGCTTTTAAACAGTATCTCCCCCCAGGTTAAAGGAGAGTTCCACAAGAATTTTCTGTCAAAGCGCATTTACTACTTGCCTTTAGCAAACTTGACGGCATTGCGGAATATGGCGAAGCCGTCACCGTATTCCCTGGCTTTCTTGCGTGTCCACTGCGGATGCTGGGAAAAGCGGATATGCCGCTCCGGATGAGGCATTAAAGCAAAGATGCGGCCGGTTGAATCACAGACTCCGGCAATGTTGTCCATCGAACCGTTAGGATTATGCGGATAACCGGCCTGGCGGTCACCGTCTTCATCGGTGTAATACAGAACCGCATTCAACTCACGCAAACCGCGCATATCGGTGACCACTTTACCTTCACCGTGAGCCACAGGCAGGTAAATGTTATCCAAATCCTGAGTAAAGACGCAGGGGCTCTGTTTATTGACTGATAAATTAACCCAGCGGCATTCAAAGCGACCAGAATCGTTATTCGTCAGAGTCAAAGGAGGAGCCTCCGGATTATTCATAGCTGGTAAAATCCCGGCTTTGGTCATCACCTGGAAACCGTTGCAAATACCCAGAATCAGACCTCCTTTATCCACAAATTGCCGGATATCTTCGCCCAGTTTGACCTTTAACTCATTGCCCAGTACACGGCCGGCGGCAATATCATCGCCATATGTGAAACCTCCTGGAATGACGAAAACCTGATAGTCCGAAATCCGGCGTTCGTGCCGGATTAACTGGTTGATGTGGCATAATGACGCCGTGGCTCCGGCTTGCTGAAAGGCGAAAGCGGTTTCCTGGTCACAGTTGGAACCGGGACCGCGTAAAACTAAAACGCTCACTTTACTCATGTTAATACCTCAAGTTAAAACTTAACACCGTCTCCTTCACCCCTGATGGCCGGAGAATTAAACCATCACTTGCTAATCCGGGCTGCCCCTTACCACCTGAGCGGCTTTTGCCAGGCTTCTTTCAGTCCGGACAGAGGAGCATTCATCACCAGATCTCCGGAAAGGCCGTACACTTCCAGCGCTTCTTCCTGACTGACATGTCCGATTTGAGCCATATCAATGCCTTTCATAGTACTGATAAACTGGGCTTCGTTTTCGGGCGCCACTTCCACAATAAAACGGCTGTTGGATTCAGAGAAAAAGACATAGTCATTACGATAAAGCGGACCGCTGCGCGGCACACTTTTCAGATAGATGGTAGCCCCCAGACCACCGGAGAAGGCCATCTCGGCCACAGCCACAC
>DAOUAU010000126.1:0-4031 GCA_034433195.1 Dehalococcoidales bacterium | reverse complement strand
CGATTCCTCCCGCGGATATCAAGGAGAGAATCGATACTGATGTGGTAGTGGTGGGGGCCGGAATAGCCGGTCTGAGCGCGGCTCTTTCCGCATCGGAAGCCGGGGCCCGTACCATCCTGATCGAAAAGATGTCAGGCGTCCAGGCCCGCGGCCATGATAATGCGTTTATCGGCAGCCGGCTTCAGAAGAAGCTGGGGATTGAAATCAATAAAGAGGAAGTAATCTTGAACCTGGTCAAGTACGGTGGTAACAGGCCGGACCAGAGGATCATCCGTATGTGGGCAGAAGGGAGCGGACAAACCGCCGACTGGCTACTGGATATGACCGAGGCAGCCGGTATCGAGGTGATTCTCTGCAAATATCCACCTCCGCCGGGCTTCGATAACGTTACTGAATACTATCCCCAGTATTCGGCCACTCACCAGGTCTCCAGCGAGCGTCTGATTGCCACATGCCTGCTGGACAATGCCCTGAAGAAAGGCGTTAAGATATATTTCAACAAACCGGCTAAACAATTATTGAGAAAAAGCAAGGGCAGGGTCACAGGAGTCATCGCTCAGAATACTGCCGGGCAATACATGGAGTTTAACGCCGCCAAAGCGGTGGTGCTCTGTACCGGAGACTATTCCAACAACTCCGAGATGATGGCTAAATACTGTCCTCTGACAGCCTACCTGCCTTCGGATATACCCACCTCAACAGGGGATGGCCACATAATGGCAATGTGGATTGGCGCCATGATGGAGCCGGGACCTCACGCACCCATGATGCACGGTCCGGCAGGGCCGCTTCTCAGTTCGGCCTTTTTACAGGTGAATCTCTTCGGAGAACGGTTTCAAAATGAAGACGTGCCGATACAAAGCAATGTGAACGCCCTGGAGCGGCAACCGGGCAAGACGGCCTGGCAGGTATTCGACTCCAAATACCCGGAGGAGATTCCCCATCACGGGATCGGCCTGGGAAAAATTCTGGTTGCCACCGACCAGGTAAGGCAGGATGTGGCCAGAATATCTGTTACCGCTGATTCGATTGAAGAGCTGGCAGTAAAAATGAAGCTGCCGGTGGAAACATTCAAAGCCACAATCAAGAGATATAACGAACTGGCGCGGCTGGGTAAAGACCTGGATTTCGGAAAACGCCCAGACCGTTTGTCACCGGTAGATAAGCCGCCTTACTTTGCTGGCAAGGCCGGCTATTCTTTATTAGCGGTATTGGGCGGGCTTGTAGTAAACCCGAATCTTCAGCCCCTGGATAAAGACCGTCAGGTTATTCCCGGTCTGTATATCGCTGGTAATACCATGGGCAATCGCTTCGCGGGAGATTATCCGACCATGTGTCCCGGTTTAAGTCACGGGATGGCCATCCATTTCGGGCGAATTGCGGGACAAAAGGCGGCAAAGGATTAATACAAGGAGGAATCCCAACTCACTCGACCCTGTAAAATTGCCGTCAACCGAAGATTGCCTTTATCTCAATGTCCTGACGCCGGCCAATAACCTGCCGATATACTGCCAGTCATGGTCTGGCGGCGCGGCGTTAGCCTTAGATATGGGAACGACAAACTCGCCTTATCCGATGTCCTGACCTGATTGATAGTCTGGGAGATGACTTCTTGTTTGAAGAGGAATGTTAATAAAGTGGGAGGATAGATGTCTGGGCTTTTTGAACCTTTTGTTATTAATCGCATGCAAATAAAAAATCGATTTGTTCGGTCAGCCACCATGGATAATATGGGCTCAAACGGTATGGTGACCGAAGCTCAACTGGAACTCTACCGCGATTTGTCGCTTGGTGAAGTGGGCCTCATCATTAGCAGCGGCATCTTTCCCTGTAAAAACGGTCACGCCGGTGTAGGACAACTGGGAGCCCATGCCGATGAGACCATTCCCTCGCTGAAAAAGATTACAGATGTAGTCCATAAGTATAAAAGTAAAGTAGCGGCACAGATCCTGCACGGCGGCTGGAACAGCAACCCGGAACTCACCGGAGAGCCGCCAGTGGGACCATCATCATTGATTCATCCTTCTAAAGGAATTCCTGTCAGGGGTCTCTCGACTGATGAGGTTTATGATTTGATCGAGCAATTTGCCCAGGCCGGTAGAAGACTAATAGAAGCCGGATTTGATGCTATTCAGCTTCACGGCGCTCATAGCTGGCTGATCAGCTCTTTTCTCTCGCCGGCGACTAATAAGAGAGATGATGAGTTTGGAGGTTCAGCGGAGAAGCGGGCCAATTTTGTCGTCCAGATATATCAGGGAATCCGGCGCATCGCTGGCCCGGACTACCCTGTATTCATTAAACTGGGACTAAAAGACTACCACTCTCAGGGGAAATCCATGGCTGAAGGTCTCAAAACGGCGGCCTTGTTTGAAGAAATTGGGATGGACGCGATTGAGATAAGCGAAGGGATCGAAGAGGAACGCACTCATCACATCAGGCTGGGCGCACTTACACCTTACTATCTGGATGAGTGCCGTCAAGCCCGTGGGGTATTAAAGCTTCCGTTAATTCTGGTGGGGGGAATGAGGCAGCTTAAGGATATCGAACAGGTACTCAAGGAAGATCTGGCTGATGCAGTTTCAATGTGCCGGCCGTTTGTCATGGACCGTTACATCGTTAAGAAGTTTCTTGAGGGAGTCGCCATCTGTTCAGCCTGTTCATCCTGCAATGGATGTCTAGGACTGCATCAGACTACGCTTCGCTGCGTTCTTAACAAATAGTAAACTTGAGCATGAGCACATAAAAGGACAGAAAGATGGGTAATGAATCGCGATTGCGGGCGGTTAAAGGTAGCTTTTCCTTCAAATCAGGTAATCTGAAATGCCTGGTTGTCAGAGATACAAACGGCCGTCCGATTGAGATAGACCGGCATTTTCCCGGTATTGGCGCAACTCCTGATGGCAAATTGGCCGGCACTACCTTATCTGATGGCACGGTCTCACCGGCTCAGGGTAGAGATACGAAGGGGCCAACGGCAATGCTGAAAAGTGCCACTAAATTAGTCCAGGCGGGCTGTTCATCCACATTGCTCAACATCAAACTCCATCCTTCATCTTTAACCACACGAGAAGACCTGAAAAAGCTGGTTAATTTGGTCCAGGCATATGCTGATATGGGCGGCAAATGGGTCCAGTTTAACGTCATCGGAAATGAGCAGCTGCTTGACGCTCAGAGATACCCGGAGAAACATCGTGACTTAATTGTTCGAGTTGTCGGCTACAGTGCCTGTTTTGTCGATCTGAGCAAAGGTGTTCAAGATGACATAATCAGACGAATGGAGGTTGAACTGAATGGGTACAATCCGTGAAGCCGCCTGTAACCTCAGTGTCTACGGAGAATATGATGTAGTAGTAGTTGGCGGCGGCCCAGCCGGTGTTGGAGCGGCTGTGACAGCAGCAAGAAACGGCGCCAGGACTATGCTTTTGGAAAGATATGGATGTCTGGGAGGTATGGCTACCGGTGGACTGGTAATTGTGATCATGCCGTTAAGCGATGGGACCGATAAACAGCAAATAGGGGGAATTTGCCAGGAAATAATTAAAAGGCTGGATGCAGTCGGCGGCGCCGTTCACCCGCGTAATGAAGACCTGGGTTCCAGTGAAACCGGACTGGTAAATTACTGGAAACGATTTGCTTTCAGTGTAGTTGAAGGGAGAATCAGGATGGCTGCCACGGTTGACCCGGAGATGCTGAAATGCGTTCTAAATGATATGGTCTCAGAAGCTGGAGTAAACCTGATGCTACATTCCTGGGGAACCCGTGCAATACGAGAGGGAAATGAAGTCAAGGGCGTCATTTTTGAGAGTAAATCTGGTCGGCAAGCCGCATTAGGGAAAATAGTCATTGATGCCACCGGTGATGGTGATATTTTTGCCTCAGCCGGTGTGCCCTTTGACAGCCAGTCCAATCCTGAGATGAGGTCTTCACATCTGGCGCTGACCTTCCGGATAGCTAACGTTGACACAGAGAAATATACCCGGTTCAAGGAATCTGATTCGTCAAAATACGTCGGGTTAATGCGAGAACTGGAA
>DAOUAU010000125.1:0-13265 GCA_034433195.1 Dehalococcoidales bacterium | reverse complement strand
GGTTTATTTTTTTTATTTGCGGCTGGAGGATGAAATTGCCCGCATTGAAGTTCCTGAATGGGTGGCCATGCGTCCAGAATTATTGGAACTGACCCACGCCCTGGTACTGGACCAGTGCCGCCGCGGACAGGGTTACCCGGTGGCTCTCAGCGAGGCTCATGAACAGGCTGTGGTAACCTGGTCAGATCGCGAAGCGTTCTGGACTCTGGTAGAGGAGTCTTTGGATGGCCATCATTTACCCACTTATACTTCCTTAAAGAGCCGCAGTAAAAGGACGCGGTGGCTTTAGCCAGTGAATTGCGTAAAATCAGAAAACTGGCGAAATATCGGCAGTTTAAAACTGCCGGCCGGGGATTTGAGATGATGAAGCGAAGATTTGAGTCAGTTCAGGTTGTCATTATACCGGTTTTTGCCCTGCTTTTTTTCTTGATGGCCTTGACGGGCTGTCAGGGCTTGCAGACTTTGCTTCAGAATCCCAAATATCTTTATGAGGACGGAGCTATTCTGGTAGACGGGGCGGATATGCCGATCGAATTAAAAAACAATCCCAGGGCGGTTAATGTCTCCTATCAAGTCCTGCTGGATTTTGTTCAGCGGGACACCACCGATCTTTTACCCTATGTTGAGCGGGGAAACCAGAATGGACAGACAGCTTTTGTGTGCAGTGATTTTGCCGAACTGCTGCACAATAATGCTGAAGTTGCCGGAATCCGGGCTGGCTACGTCAGCATTGATTGGATGAGCGGCGAAATCGGTCATGCCATCGTGGCCTTTGAAACCACTGACCAGGGGCTGGTATTCATCGATTGCACCGGCCAGAGCGAATACAGCCAGGTTGAGGAAGGCAATGCCGGTGTGACGCTGGGCAGTTGGGACAAAGTGGCTTATGTGGTGATCGGCCGGAAATTTGGCGCTATCAGCACCGCTTACGCCCGTTCCGCTGACTATTCTTTTTATGAGCGGTTTGAAGAACGCTGGCGGGAATTGAAAGATAAACTGGCGGCCTATAATAGCGAGGTCAAGCTGTATAATCAACAGATCAGGCGGTCGGTATTTATTGAATGTTCGCCTGAAATAGCCCGGATTCGGGACTGGGAAAAAAGGCTGGAAGCACAAGAAAACGAAATCAGTGAATTGAGCCTGGAAGTGGGTTATTCCCGCTTTAGACCACTGGGCATTGTTGACAACTATGTCATCCATTGGTGACTTTGATAATATTTCTGACTACTGACCGGTCACCTGTAACTCAGACGAGGTGTAAAATGTTTGAACAAGAACGGGTTGGTGAGGTGATAGAAGCCTGCACTACCGATTTTACCGCCCAGTGTTATGAACTATATCAATCTCCACCGCTTGGCCGGCTGGTGAAAACTCATTGGGAGGAAAACGCCGATTTATTCGGCGTGGTCTGCCGGGCTACCACGGCCGGAATCGAACCTGGCCGTCGCCCGATCGCCCGCGGCAAGGACCAGTTGAATGAAGATGAGATATACCGCTCCAGCCCGCAACTCCTCAAACTGCTCAGGAGCGAGTTTGACGCGGCGGTGATCGGATTTAAAAAGGCTGATACTATCTGCCAGTACCTGCCGCCCAAACCGGCCCGCATCCACGGCTTTGTCTACCTTTGTACAGATGAAGAGGTGAAAGCCTTCAGCCAATCCTTCAATTTCTTGGATATTTTATTAAAAACCCGCCTGGAATTGCCGGTAGAGGAAATGGTGGCGGCTTGCTTGCGCCAGATGAGCCTGGTATACGGGGCTCAAAAACGCGCCTACCTGGTTTCTGCCGGCAAAGAACTGGCCGCATTATTAAGTCGTGATTACGGGCAGTTAAAAGCTATTTTGAGGGGGCTGAAAAATGACGCAGTCTAGGCAATCACCGCTGTCCGGTCAGCGTCTGGGAGTGGTCATCAACGGCTCTTTGACCCACGGCATTGATGTCAAATTGGACAGCTCAGCTTCGGTGGAAGATATGGCTGTCGGCCGTTATGTCACCATTAATGGGCTGAAAAGGCGCTTTTTCGGCATGATTACGGATGTTACTCTGGGGGTGGTGGACGAACAAATCAACGTTACTCCTTCAGATGCTTCCGATCCGTTTTTGAGAGAGGTGTTGTCCGGCACCAGCACTTTCGGGTCTTTGCATGTGCTGCCCATGTTAACCATCGGCGCTGCGGCGGACGGCCCGCAGCCTGTGAAGACCGTGCCTTCCCACTTTTCAGATGTGAATGAAGCGACACAGAGCGATGTGGAGATGATTTTCGGCACTGAAAATGAGAAAAAATTCTATATCGGCACGCCTCTGGATATGGAGACCAAAATTTGTATGGACCTGCCTGAATTTGCTAAACGCTCTAACGGTATCTTTGGTAAAAGTGGTACGGGCAAGACCTTTTTTACCCGCCAGCTATTGATCGGCATGCTGCAAAAGAGCCAGGCAGTCAACCTGGTTTTTGATATGCAAAATGAATACGGCTGGAAAGGGCTGGATGAGCGCGGACCGGAAGTCAAAGGTTTGAAACAGCTTTTTCCTTCGTCCGTTGCGGTCTTTGCACTGGATGAAGAACATACCCGGCAGCGCGGCATCAGCCCGGATTTTTTAATCAAGATTGGTTATGACGAGATTGAACCGGAGGATGTAGTTTCCCTGCGGCAGACTTTGGGGCTGACTGATCCGGCAGTGGAAGCGGTCTATCAGCTCTACCGGAAGTTGGGGCCCACCTGGCTCAAGGATGTCCTGGAAATGCAAAATGCCGAAGAGATCAAAGAACTCCTCAGCCGGCTGAATATCCATGAGGGTACTTTCCAAAATCTGAGACGCGGCCTGGGAGTCATACGGCGGCTGCCTTTTATCGTGCCGCATTCCCAGACCAACGCCGTGGACAGCATCCTGGGTTATATTGAAAAGGGCATGAACATCGTGCTGGAATTCGGCCGCTTCAGAGATATTACAACGTATGTTTTTGTAGCCAATATGCTGACCCGCCGCATTTATACCCGCTACCAGGAAAAATCTGAACGTGCTTTGGATCAGAAGGCCAAACCCCGGTCACTGGTCATCACCATTGAGGAAGCTCATAAATTCCTGAATACCGAAGTAGCCAGCCAGACCATCTTCGGCACCATTGCGCGCGAAATGCGTAAATACCAGGTGACACTCTTGATCATTGACCAGCGGCCCAGCGGCATCGATGAAGAAGTGATGTCTCAATTGGGAACTAAAATTTCTTTCCTGCTGGATAATGAGAAAGATGTGGATAGTGTGTTGAGCGGGGCCTCCGGAAAGAACGAATTGAAGGCCGTCCTGTCCAAATTGGAACCCAAACAGCAGGCTTTGATATTTGGGCACGCCCTGCCCATGCCGGTAGTAGTGCGTACCCGTGAATACGGCTCCGCTGAGTCTTATCAGGGTTTCAGCGGCATCGGTTCTGCGGACTCCAAAAAAGTGCAAAAAGATATTGAAGAACTATGGAACTAGGAAAGAGCGATTCATCTTCCCATGGCGATAATCAAAACCGACCTCCGCTTTTTAGCTGGTGGCGGAGTAGCGGATAGCTGGAGCATACTCCCATTATTGTGAGGCTCGGAGAAAATTATGAAATTAACTGATGAAGCTAAAGTTGGCGCCCTTACCTTAGTCTGCATGCTCTTGATCGCATTACTGTTTAAAGGTGTCATTCACAAATCTGTGGATTTAGTGGCTGCCATCAGTCCCTTCTATTTTTTCTTCATATTCTTGCTGACCAGAGGACAGTCAAAAAAGGCCGGCGGGAGTAATCTGGCATGGAATATCATCATTCTGGCGGTCACTTTTCTGGTAATATTGATCTATGCTATTAACTAAGGTTTAAAGGACATTAATTATAGATGAAGAGCGTTCTCTCAAAACAAGATATATTGAATCTGGTCAATGGTAAACACCCCTTGATTTCAAACTATATCGATCTGGATGACCAGTTGCAGCCCAACGGCTTTGATTTGACCGTCAAAGAAGTTGCCACCATCCGCTCGCCGGGGGCTATCGCTATCTCTAACGATAACCGTATACTTTCCGGTCTGGAGCCCTTTATTACCGATAGCCTGGGCTATTACAGCCTGGCACAGGGTTCCTGCGTCATTACCTTTAATGAGATTATCAGTCTGCCCAAAGATGTGATGGCCATAGGGCAGCCCCGCTCCAGCCTGCTGCGCTGCGGCGTGACTGTCAATATGGCTGTCTGGGACGCCGGCTATTCCGGCCGCGGGCAGGCTCTTTTGACCGTCTTTAATCCTCAGGGTTTTAAACTGCAGAAAAATGCCCGGGTAGCCCAACTGGTCTTTTTTCAGCTGGCTTCTGATACTGAGGGTTATCATGGTATCTATCAGGGAGAGAGTATCGAAAAGTGAACCCCGGCCGGTCAAATCTGAAGACTGATGACGGATAACCGGCCCTCTGCCGGAACCTGCTGATATCTGGCTGTGCCGTCCATTTCTGACCTTAGCCATCACAGCACTTTTCAGAAAAATGCACCGGATGATGCCCGGCTGATTCTGGCGGCTTCGCTGCTCATCAGCCTTTTCAGCAGTTCTGATTTCTGACTTCATTTTTGAATGGAGAGCAATGTGTTCAACTTCCCGCAGGGTGTCACGCTGCACGGGAACCTGGAGCTGTTTTAAAGCTCTAAACACAAAGCTGACGGCAGCAGTGAGAAAGACGCCGGGCCTTCACCTAATAACTCGCCATCGGCTTGCACCAGCAGTTTGTGTTTGGATTCTACGCTGATGCAAATGTCTTTTTCCAGACGCACTTTGGGGTGAGTGATATGTGTGCCTTTGTAAACCCGCGACAAGTTCCGGATCAGCTCAATTTTTCCGAAGTTGCCCAGCGCTACTATATCAAAACATTGATCATTCAGTTTAGCTTGCGGGGCGATGTGCATGCCACCGCCAAAGTACTCACCGTTAGCCACCACTAAACTCAGCATTTTGGCGGTTTCAGCGTGCTTGTCCCCGATTTTAAAAGTGACGCTTTTATTGCGGTAAGTGAGAAAAGTGCGCAGTAGTCCCAGCAGATAAGAAAGGTCGCCTAAAATCTTGGGCATTTGATTAACAGCGGCTACCACAGTAGCATCAAATCCGATTCCGGCCCCATTGACAAAATACCGCTGTTCCTCTTTACCTTTACAAGTGTATTTGACCAGGCCGAGGTCAATCACACGCCGGCGGCCGTTGGTCAGTGATGAACAAGCCTGCGTCACATCATGCGAAATGTTCAGGGTGCGGGCTAAATCGCTGCCGGTGCCGGTGCAGATGATTCCCAACCTGGTGTCATTGGACATGGCGGTTTGCATGATACCGTTCGTCACTTCATGCACGGTGCCGTCACCGCCCACCGCTACCAGATGATGGAAGCCTTCTTCGGCGGCTTCTCGGGCCAGTACAATGCCGTGCCCCCGGCCTTCAGTGAACTGGAATTCAAAAGCCAGCCCCAGGCTTTTTAACAGGCTCTGAATGCCGGGCCATTTGCGGTGGGTGGAATTAGCCCCGGCAGCCGGATTGACGATTACCTTGGCATGCTGTTTCATTTTTCTCACTTCTCCTGTCGGGAGAGCATTATTTCTCACTAATCCAGCAGACTGATCATCAGTGAAGGCTTATCTTTTATATCAAATTCAATCCCGGCATCTTTGAAAAGGGCCAGGAACTGGTTATCGGCATAACGGCCAAAGCTGACAAAACGTTGAATCTGGGCATTAACCAGCATTTTGGCACACAGCACGCAGGGTGAATGGGTGCAGTAAATGGTAGCCCCCTTGATGCTGACGCCGTGCAGAGCGGCTTGAATGATCACATTCTGTTCGGCATGCACCGCCCGGCAGATTTCAGCGCTTTTACCTGAAGGAATGCCCTTTTCGTTCCGCAAACAGCCCAGTACCAGGCAGTCTTTCAAACCGGCCGGAGCGCCATTATAGCCGGTGGCCAGAATATGCTTGTCTTTAACCGCCACCGCGCCCATATGGTGTCTCTGACAGGTGGCTCGTTCACCGATTACGGAAGCTATCTTTAAAAAATATTCATCAATATCCGGTCGGGCAGTCTGGTGCATATGTGCCTCTATTTGCGTTCTAATCCCCTTCATCCAGCAACATCAGGATGGTTTCTGTCTGGCGGCGCAGTTCGTCAATATCAGATTCATTGGTGACGGTATAATCCGCCATGGCGATGGGCCCGCCTTTATTCAAATTTTCAATCTCGGACTTATCCCGGCTGGCAGACTCTGCTGAATTCAAGGGGCGGATTTTGCGTTGAGATAAGCGGCGGTAACGGGTTTTGGGAGAAGAGTAAACTGCCAGTAAGGCGAATCTGTCACCGTAATGGTTTTTTAAAGAGAGATACTCTTCCCATGAATACAGCCCGTCAGCTACTACGTTGGAGGTTTTCAAGGCGTTATCGATGCGGGGCTGGTTGAGCCTGGCATAAGCCGCCATGCCCAATTCCTGGCGCAGTTGTTCGCGACAGATGCGTTCATTGGTTTCAGAAATGGCCATGCCCCGTTTTTTCATTTCACCATCGGTGATATCACCAAAACGGACGCGAATATAGCCGTGTTCCTCGAAGACACGGGCTGCTTCGGACTTGCCGCTGCCTGCCATTCCAACGATGGCGATTATCCGGTTTGTTTTTTTCATTCTTTAGTTCATTATAAGGAAGCCGGGGACTTTTCACAATGTTTGAAATGTCCGGTGCTGATGAGCGGCGTGTTGCCTCCGGTGCTGACTTAGCTGTAGAATAATTGAAACAGAAGGTGCGAATTGATTAAAAAATTAACTTTGAATGTAGATGGAGCTTCCCGCGGCAATCCCGGTCCGGCCTCCATCGGCGTTACTCTGAAAGATGAAAAAAACCGTATTCTGGCCGAGATTTCGGAAAAAATTGGGAATACCACCAACAATCAAGCGGAATATCAGGCGATTATCGCCGGATTGAAGAAAGCCTTGTCGCTGGGAGCCACGGAGGTGGAGGTGAAGTCCGATTCGGAGCTGGTGGTACGGCAAGTATTGGGAGTCTACCGGGTTAAAAAAGAAGAATTAAAGCCCCTGCATCAAGAAGTGCGGCGGCTGGCCGGCTCATTAGCGGCTTTTAAGATCGGCAGCATCCCGCGCGAGCAAAATCGCGAAGCGGATAGGCTGGCCAATCAGGCCCTGGACGGATAAATGCCGATAAAGCAAAAGGAGACCTGGTTAGCCAGGTCTCCTTTTAGATCTGTTCACCGCCACCGCTACTGAATATCCTCCAGCAGTGAGATAAAGGTATCATGGTGTTCCTCTTCATCCGCCAGGATGTCCTGGAAGAGTTCTTGAGTGGTTTCGTCTTTTTCAGCCCTGGCCTTCGCGATGATCTTCTGATAAAGCAAGATGGCACTCTCTTCATCTTTGGCGTCTTGTTCAATCATATCCTTCAAAGTGGTACCGACGAAGATGGGGTCAGGCTTGGTGGTAGGAATGCCGCCCAGATAGAAAAGTCTTTCGGCAATCGCTTCAGCGTGCTTCATTTCAGCCACCGCTGTTGAACGCAGTTCATTTTTCACGGAGAAGCCTTTTACTCCGCCCCACTGTACATGCTGCCACATATATTGGACCGCCACCTGGATTTCCCGAGCGATAGCTTGATTCAACATCTCCAATAATTCATTTGACACCTTGACTACAGGTCCTCTGTTCGGCATGATATTCCTCCTTACTTTTTTCCGGCCTTTTAATTACATTCTAGTACATGACAATGAATTGTGGCGGCTACTAGAAATACCCCCAACTTGAAACTTCAAACTGTTTATATTAGAGTAATCCGGCAGGGGCCAAGTAAACCGGGCAACCGCCGCGATGTTGAATCGAGGAGGAAAGTCCGAGCTCCACAGGGCAGGATGCTGGATAACATCCAGGAGGGGTGACCCTACGGACAGCGCAACAGAAACATACCGCCCCTTCCTATCTCCATCGCCTCTCCCTTGACGGGGGAGGATTAAGATGAAGGTGGAAATCGGGTAAGGGTGAAATGGCGAGGTAAGAGCTCACCGGCGGGCGGGTGACCGTCCGGCCGTGCAAACCCCATCCGGAGCAAGGCCAAATAGAAGGACTATGGGCAGGCCCGGCCCGTCCTCGGGTTGGCCGCATGAGCCGTCTGGTAACAGCAGGCCTAGATAGATGGTTGCCATCCGCTGCGGCGGATACAGAACTCGGCTTACAGGTTTACTTGGCCAAAAGAGCGGGTTAACTTCTACTCAGTTAACCCGCTCTTTTGGTTTATCAGCCGGTCATGGTTAAAGGTTTTTGTTCGAGAAAGATCGATCAACGTTAATTTTAGCCAAAATCACCATCGGAATTGGTACCCGGAATGATTGTTTCTGCCTCCGGTTATATTTAAGATTAACCCAGCGGGGATATTCCCGGGTTTCATTAATGCAGTGAAAGTTGATAATTTGAGGCATCAAATAGTGAAGCAGCAAAAAGGTATTACCGGCCTTGAAACCGCGATTATTTTAATCGCCTTTGTGGTGGTGGCGGCAGTGCTGGCATATACTGTCCTGTCTGCCGGCCTTTTCTCGACTCAAAAAAGCCAGGAGGCTGTCTACTCCGGTTTGCAGAAAGTACAGGGCGTCATTGGGTTGAAGGGCGGCGTCAATGGATATAAAGACTCACTAAATAGCGCCGGAACGGGTAGTTTGGGCCGCGTTGAAATCACAGTTGCTCAGATATCAGATGGCGGCCAGGAGGATCTGACTCCGGCCTACACCATTGATTCACTTAGCGGAGCTTTGGTTTATTCCAATCCCGGCGCTCACAGACTCCAGATTGGTTTTATCGACCAGGAAATGACCATTGCAGATTGCGCCTGGACGGTGAAATGGATAGGCAATCATAACGGGGATAACATGCTGGATTATGGTGAGAAAGCGGTGATCTCAATCTGGCTGCATGATTATGACGGCGTTAACTGGGGGCCGGCAGCCACTGAAAAGCGGCCATTTTTAGGCCAGCACTTCGTTGATACCGGTCATACTTTCACACTGGAAGTAAAACCGGCTGGCGGAGCTATCCTGGCTATCCAGCGCACTACCCCGGATTTTCTTTTTACGGTAGTTTCTTTGGAATAGGACAAGCCGGAAACCCGGAAACCGAAACGGATCTGATGCCGGAAATTCAAAACAACTTGCCTGGCAGAGTCCGGTATCGATGCTGTTTCCTGAGTTTGATAGCCGGCAGGTTTTTCCTACCACCGGCGCTCTCATCAGTGTTGTGTACACCTCACTTGCCTTAATTTCTGCTTAACGTTATATTAGTTGTTGAGGCATTACTTTGACATCCAATTCATCCTCCTCCGGAGATACTAATAGTTCGGCCGCTACCAAACGCCGCTGGCAAGGCATATTTGACGCTCTGACTATCATCAGTTACCGCAAATACTGGCTGGGACTGATTGTGCTATTTTTTGCCGGTCAATTGCAGGCCCCGGCCCAATCATGGCTGGCCTACGAACTGACACAATCGCCTCTCAAACTCACTCTGGTGATGGCCATGCAGTCCGTCCCCATGTTTCTCCTCTCAATGTACAGCGGAGTCATGATCGATCGTATCCAGAAGCGCAATGTTATCGTCTTCACTCAAATTGTGACCACCGTGGTAGCCGGCATCGTGGCGGTTTTAATCGCTACCCATCACATTCAGTACTGGCACCTGCTGGTCAGTTCTTTTATCGGCGGCATCAACGGGGCTTTCAATATGACCGCCCGTAATGCGATCATCGCTGAACTGGTGCCGCGTGAGAAGCTATATAATGCCATTGCTCTGAATAACGTGGGCGCTAATGCGGCCGCTATCATCGGTCCGGCTGTCTGCGGTATTCTGATAGCTGCCACCGGCATCCATGGAGCTTATTATGGGAGCATCATTTTTTATATCGCCGGCATCGTAATGATGGGGATGCTGCCTGTCACAGGCAAGCTGAACCGTGTCCGTACCGGTTCGATGGTCAAGAATCTGGTGGAGGGTCTGCGTTATTTAAGGGGTCAGAGACTGGTGGTTATTCTGCTTTTGATGGAACTGACTTTCACTTTATTCGGCGCGATTTATTCCGGTCTGATGCCGGTTTTTGCCGGATTGTTAAATCTTCAATCTCAGGGGTATGGTTTCTTGCTGGCAGCTTCGGGCATCGGTTCGATGCTTGGTTCATTAATGGTAGCCAGTCTGGGCAACTATAAACGGAAGGGTCTTTTAATCCTGATAGCGGGTATCATATTTGGCATTTCTCTGCTGCTTTTTGCCAATACCAAATACCTGAGTGACTTTTTAAATCTGGGTTCGTTCACTTTTTTTGTGGCCTGCACCTTTTTAATAGCGGTGGGTATTTCCGCTACGGCCTATGCAACTACCAGTAATACCAATATTCAGATGAATATTTCAGATGAATTTCGCGGGCGGGTGAACGGTGTTTTCAGCATGATCGTGGCTCTTTATCCAATGGCGACACTGGGTCTGGGGGCTATGGCTGAGGTCATGGGAGCGCCCCTGGCCCTGAGCATCTGTGCCGGAATTTTGACTCTGATTATGACCGGTATCCTGGTTTTTAATCGTTCCATCCGCAGGATGGAATAAGACCTGATGATAAAGGTTGGAGCAGAGTGAGAGGCCGGCAAGCACGCCGGTAGTTCGAAATTGCATTTCGCTTCTCACAAAAACCGGGCGGCTGATTGAGTACCTGGTCCGGCAGATTTTGTTCCTCTTCCAAATAAGATAACGCTCAGTACTCCTGGTCCTGAATTGAGCCCTGTTCCGGTAAGATTCAGGAGCCGCATAGTTCAGGACAGTGGGTGAGGCCGGAAAAATTGCCGAAGGCAAGAATGGTGCTGCACACTCCACCATATCTTCCACCGTGTATTTACCCTTTTCCTGAAAATCAACAACCCGGTTTTATTCAAAATAATATAAGTATGACTCGCAGGTTCCAAACAAGATTGTTTATTAAAATATGCCTAGACACTCTAGGTGCAGCCGTTTATAATAAGTCTATTAACGCCTTCAGAATTCGCAGGGTTCAAAGTTCATGCAGCAGGGAGAACATAACGTAATACTGGATGTCACAGACATCCAGCTCAGCTTTGGGGGAATCCGATCCCTGGACAATGTCAGTTTCCAGATGAAAAAAGGGGAAATTCTGTCCATTATCGGGCCCAACGGAGCTGGGAAAACCTGTCTTTTAAACTGCATATCCGGGCATTATAAACCACAGAAAGGCCGGATCGGATATAAAGAACATAATCTGGCAACATACCCGGCTTACCGGATTGCGCGCCTGGGGGTCAGTCGCACTTTTCAAAATCCTTCGCTTTATGCCCAGATGAGCGCGCTGGAGAATTTGCTGGCCGCGCGTTATATACATACCCGGTCTAACCTTGCTGATGCTTTGTTATTTTTTGGCCGCAGCCGCCAGGAAGAAATGTCCAGCCGGAAGGCCGTAGATGAGATCATCTCTTTCACACATATTGAAGAATTGCGTAACCGACCGGTAGCTGTAATGTCCTTCGGCCAGAGAAAGCAGGTGGAAATCGCCCGGGCGCTGGTAATGCAGCCTGATTTGCTTCTTTTGGATGAACCGATGAGCGGGCTGGATGACATAATGAAGGAAATAGTAGCTGAACTGATAATTAAAATTCAAAAGAAAGGGGTTTCTATTGTTATTGTTGAACACGATATGGAAGTGGTGATGGGGTTGTCGGATTCGGTGGTCGTTCTGGATTTCGGACAGAAAATCGCAGAAGGAACACCCGAATACATCAGCCGTGATTCACGGGTGTTGAGCGCTTATTTGGGCGGAGACGGAAACTAGTATGATCGTATTCTGGCAGTTGGTGCTATCCGGTCTGTTGGTAGGTGGAGTCTACGGCTTGATTGCCATGGGATTTGTGATGGTTTACCGCAGCGGGCGGGTGTTCAACATGGCCTATGGTCAATTTGCGGTACTGGGCGCTTATATCTTCTGGACCTGCGTGGGTTCACCTGAGTCCCCCAGGCTGCATCCTTTGCCGGCCTTCGCTCTGACTCTGGTTTGCGCGGTCGCATTCGGGCTCCTGATTGAAAGAATCGTTTTCCGTCATATGATTGGAAAACCTCTCTTTACCAGCTTCATCATGACGCTGGGATTGCTGGCTATCCTGAATAGCCTGGTGATGCTTATCTGGGGGCCGAAAACTCTGGCCCTGGCCAAAACCATTCCCACCGGGCCGGTTTCTTTTCTGGGCATTTCGCTTTCCCAGGAATATATCTGGACTTTTGTCACGGCGCTGATAATCATGGGCGCCTTTCTCTATTTTTTTCGCCGTACCAGGCTGGGACTGGCAATACGGGCAGCTTACAATCATCAGGTGGCGGCGCGCTGTTCAGGGGTAAGTGCCAGGTTGAATTCACAGATAGCCTGGGTAATCTGTAGTTTGCTGGCCACGTTAGGGGGAACTCTGATTGCTGCGGTACAGGGTGCCAGTTCGTTGCTTTCGGAACTGGTGATGGTGGTACTGGTAGTGGTGTTGATCGGCGGCTTGAATTCACTGGCAGGCTGTATTGTGGGGGCTCTAATTTTAGCCATCGGTGAAAATCTGGTCAATTATTATCTCAGTCCATATATTCCCGGGATTGGCAGTATTTTTGGGGTAGTAATGATACTGATAGTTCTAACTATCCGGCCAAACGGAATATTTGGTGCTAAACCAGTGGAGCGGGTTTAAATGGTGAGAACGCGGGGTAAAAAGCGAATCGACTACGCCAACGAAGTAGCAGTGATAAAAAATCATGGGCAATGGATTGTGCTTATCAGCCTGCTGGTTCTGTTGATGGTGATGCCCTATTTGCTGCGGTGGACCGGCAATGCGAACTGGCTGATTTTCATTAATATGACTTTTATTACGATTATCGCGGTGCTGGGTTTAAACATTATCACTGGTATGACGGGTCAGGTCAGCCTGGGGCATACGGCTTTTGTGATGGTGGGGGCATTTATTACAGCGGTCTTGATGAAGAACCTGCACTGGCCGTTCTGGATAGCTTTACCCGTGTCTGGTTGCTGGCCGGATTGATAGGTGTCATTGTGGGCGCTCCTTCCCTGCGGCTGAAAGGGTTCTACCTGGCGGTATCAACCCTGGCCTTTTTGCTGGTAGCCCAGTTTATTTTGCGGAGTATGGAAATTACTGGCGGTATCCATGGTATTATCGGTATACCATCGCTCATGCTGGGTGGGCTGAAA
>DAOUAU010000124.1:0-2846 GCA_034433195.1 Dehalococcoidales bacterium | reverse complement strand
CCGCCCGGCTTTAATACCCTTACGATCTCGGATAAATGGGACTCTACCAGTGAGTTTTTATAGGTTAGATTACGAAAGGCGAAGGAAATGCCCACACAATCAAATTCAGCCGTCTGGTAAGGCAGTCTAGAGGCATCACCCTGAGAAAAGTCGATCTTTCTTGAGGCAGCCGCCGCTTTCCGGACGGCAATGTCAAGCATGGGCTGGCTGTAATCCAAACCTTTGACCTGCAGAGTATAGTCAGCCAGATTGGCGATAGTGACAGCCAGATCTCCGGTGCCGCAGCAGAGGTCCAGCACCTTCTGCGGCCGGGAAGCCAGGCAGGTTAAGGCTGCTCTCCGGCGCCAGCCCCGGTCCATCCGCCAGGTGATCAGGTGATTGATCAAATCATAATGGGGCGGGATATCCGTAAACATCCCATACAAGGGCTTTCTGGCTTCAGGAATAACAGCCTTGCTCAATTATCTCCTTTTGGCTTCACAAGGTGACACCTTAAGAGTTCACCTTATTCAAAACACTATAAAACCGTGCCCAGAATATAACCGATGCCCAGCATCAGCTGAGTAACCAGCACTACCAGTACATTCTGTCCCATGGCCGGTAAAATTTTAGTCAGATCATCAGGTTTAAATGCGCCGCGCACCGCGTTGAAAGCAAAGGGCAAGGTCACCAGGCCTAACAGGCAATAAACCGGCATGGATCCCATAATAACACTGCCGATAATCCAAAGATAGGTCAAAACCAGGAAAGCCGTATAGACTATGGCGGCCTTTCTTTTACCGGCTGTGATAGGCAGAGTCTTTTTGAAACCGATTTTATCAGCTTCTATATCCGGGAATTCATTCAATAGCAACAAGTTAAGCACCAGGAATCCGGATGGAACTGAAGCGATCAGGGCTTGCCAGGAATAGTCACCGGTTTGCACGAAATAGGCGCCCAGAACCGGCAGAATACCCAAACCCAAACCGGGCGACCATTCCGGGAAGAAGTTTTTCAGAATAACCGAGGTATAAAGTAAAATACACAGGCCGCCCAGCAGCAGTAAAGGCAGCAACTGCCAGCCCTGAACGATGGTGAAGAAAATACCCACTGGTATAGCCAGAAAAAAGCAAATCAGTCCGTACCAGAAGACCTGGCGGGCAGTCAGTTTCCCGGCCGGCAGGATGCCGCTGCCGCCGCTGAAAGGAGTTTTAAGGGTCTTCAGATCTACCCCGCTTTTGAAATCGAAATAATCGTTGAGCACATTTACGCTGATATGCGCCAGCAGCAAACCTAATAGAGCCAGCAGGGCGTAAAGGACATGATAAGTCCCACCGGAACTCCAGACGGCTGCCGCTGTGCCGACCAGAATTAACACCACCGGTAAAAGCAGATATTGGGGCCGGGCTTCCTGTATCCAGATTTTAATACCGGCCGCTGGTCTCCTTGGTTGGACAGAAGATATCGTGGCCAATTTACTACCCCCATTCATTTAATGCTAACACTTTGATCGTTAATATTTTCTACAACGTATTGTGCGCAGGCTATTATTGGCTGTCACTTCAGTGAAGGGAGACGGAATCATGACAAACAAAAATCCCTTCCTGATTGAGGGAGGGGATTAATAAGCGCATACACACAAGAAAAATCTATGGCCATCGGGATTTTATTTATTCAATAATAATGAAACAATGGATATAATGATAAACAGGGCTGCCAGCACGATGGTAAATTGAAACAAAGTCCTTTCCACTCCGCGGCGAGTCCGAAAAACTGTGTCAGATTGCCCAAAAATGCCGCCCAGACCGCCGCCCTTGACTTGAAACATGATGGCCAGTATCAAACCCACCGCCACGACCATCAAAGCAATACTTAAATACAGACTCATGTGTTATTTCCCCTCTATCTTTTTTATTAGTAACTCCTGGGCTTGACTGGCATTGGCCCGGCCTTTGGTCGCTTTCATGACCTGTCCTACCAGGAACTTGATAGCCTGCACTTTTCCGGCTCGGTAATCAGCCAAAGCCTGTGGGTTTTCTGCTACAATCTGCTCAACTGCCGCATCAATTTCGCGGCTGTCCGTTATCTGGCTTAAACCCCGTTCCTTAATTATATCATCTGCGGCCCTTCCGGTGTTAAAAATCTCTTCAAAGACCAATTTGGCGCTGGTCCCGTTAATGCTGCCGCTTTGCACTAAATCAATCAAGTGATTAATCTCGTGAGGGGTTACTTTAACTTTGCTAATTTCACAATTGGTGATATTCATCATGCGGGAACATTCGCCCAGTAACCAGTTGCTGACAGCTTTAGCCCGAGCCTGAGAGGCTGATCCCGGTGTCAAACAACTTTCAAAATAATTTGCCATAGCTTTGCTTTCAGTCAATAAACTGGCGTCATAGAGCGGTAAACCATATTGTGATATAAAACGGTCGCGGCGAGCTTCCGGTAATTCGGGCAGCCGTGCTTTGACCTCGTTGACCCAGTGTTGTTCGATCAAGAGCGGAGGCAAGTCCGGTTCTGGAAAATAGCGGTAGTCATGGGCATGCTCTTTACTGCGTTGCGAAACGGTTTTACCTTCCGCTTCCACCCAGCCGCGGGTCTCCTGTTCCGGTTTTTTCCCTTCTTCGGCCAATTGACGCTGCCGTTTTTCTTCAAATTCCAATGCCCGGAAAACTGCGCGGAAGCTGTTCATGTTTTTTACTTCCACTTTAGGGCCGAATTCTTTGGTTCCCAGCGGGCGGATACTGATGTTAGCATCACAGCGGAAGCTGCCTTCTTCCATGTTGCCGGTGGAGACACCCAGGTATTGCAGAATGCTGCGCAATTTGATCAAATACTGGCGGGCTTCTTCCGGGGTGCGCAAGTCC
>DAOUAU010000123.1:0-17363 GCA_034433195.1 Dehalococcoidales bacterium | reverse complement strand
AACCGCACAATCACATCCTGCTCACTACCCTGGCAAATTACCACTGTGATTCCGCAGGCTGTTGCCATTTTGGCCGCCTGCAGTTTGGTATACATTCCGCCCGTCCCCAACCCACCCCGGCTGCCGCCGGCCAGTGCAAAAATATCTTCATCAATCTTTTTCACTTCTGGAATCAATCTGGCATCTGCATTAACACCCGGATCAGCCGTGTACAAACCGGCAATATCACTTAATATGATCAGTAAATCGGCATCAATCAGATTGGCCACCATGGCTGAAAGATTATCATTATCACCGAAACGGGCACCTTCAATTTCATCAATTGCCACCACGTCATTTTCATTGATGATGCTGATAACGCCCAGATCAATCAAAGCCAAAAGAGTATTGCGGGCATTCAGGTATCCAGCCCGGTCCACCAGTACCGCGCGAGTCAGCAGAGCCTGAGCGATATTGATGTCGTATTGATTGAAAAGGTTTTCATAAGTGTACATCAGATGGCTTTGCCCTACGGATGAAAGCACCTGTTTGACAGGAATGTCCTTGTATTTTTTAGGTAATCCCAGCTTGTGCCGTCCGCAGGCAACAGCACCGGAAGTAACTACCGCCGTCTCTATCCCCTGTTTATGTAAATCAGCCAACTGTTTAACCAGATTTGACATCATGTTAAGGTCAAGATGATTTGTGCCCGCAGTTAAAAGACTGGTGCCGAATTTGGCGACAATGCGCTGATATTGTCCATTGGTTTTTAGTACTTTCAAACTAGATTTACCTCTCTCTGGCGATTCAACTAATTATAACAATCAGATCAGAGGAGAACAACACGCGAATAGCTGACTTGTTCAATTGGTGGTTATCAGAGGTAATAAACCAAAAACACCCGACAGGAACATTTTTTTATGATAGCTTGTTATCTGTCTTATAATCGGAATAATTTGCTCTCTTTTACCAGGGGTTTAATTTCTGCACGCTAAATACCATAATGTTCTGGCATATTAGCTCAATCTTGCGGACTTGCCTCCCTTCAGGATATGCTATAATTTGAGTGTATTTTCATAATCTGAGGGGTGTATTCATGCAAGGGAAATCTCCGGGTGAAACTGCCGTGGTGGTTTCACAGTTAATGGGTCCACAGGAAGTAAATAGTTACGGCAACGTTCACGGCGGGGTCATCATGCGTCTGATAGACGCTACCGCCAGCATCGTGGCTGTCAGACATGCCAGTTCCAATGCGGTTACCGCTTCAATTGACCGTATGGATTTCTTTTACCCGGCATATGCCGGTGAACTTATTACTCTTAAAGCCAGTTTAAATTATGCCGGCAGATCTTCCATGGAAATCGGGGTAAGGGTTGAAACTGAGAATTTAATTACCGGAGAAATCCGCCACACCAATTCAGCTTATGTCACCTACGTAGCCATTGATAAATCCGGACGGCCGCGGCATATTCCACCTCTGGTTTTGGAAACTGAAACAGACAAAAGACGCCACCATGATGCCATGATACGGCGGGAAACCCGCTTAAAACTAAAAGAATTCGAAAAACATAAAGGTGTATAGGGGGAAATACAAATAATATGGAAGGCAAAACAGTCAAAAGCAGCGCCGTGATTCTTTCCCAATTAATGGGTCCGCAGGATACCAATAACGCCGGAAACGTGCATGGCGGTGTGATTGTCAAACTCATTGATTCAACGGCCGGAGTAGTGGCCACACGCCACGCGCGTTCAATGTGCGTTACCGCGTCTATTGACCGTTTGGATTTCCTGTATCCGGTTTATACCGGCGACCTGGTAACCTTTAAAGCCAGCCTGAACTACGTAGGCACAAAATCAATGGAAATCGGAGTCAGAGTGGAGACCGAGAACCTGATTACAGGTGAAATCCGACATACCGCTTCGGCTTATTTGACATATGTATCTCTGGATAAATCAGGACGTACGCGTGAATTACCTCCCTTGATCCTGGAAACAGAATCAGAAAAGAGACGTAACCTGGAAGCCCAATCCCGCAGGGAAGTCCGATTGACAGAACGAAAAAAGAAGAATAAATAGGTTTTTGAGGAGATGATTATGGAAGTGAATGCTGCAATCGCCGCCCGCCGGAGTATCCGCAAGTACAAACCGGATCCGATCGAAGAACATATTCTTGATCAATTGCTGGAAGCGGTGCGCGTTGCCCCTTCCTGGGCCAATACCCAGTGTTGGAGACTGGTGGTAGTCACGGATAAGGACATTAAAAACAAGCTGGCGGATACAATGTTCGCCTTCGGCGGCCGTCCCAGCCAAACAGCCGAAGGCATGAGGGTAGCTCCTGTCGCCATCGCTTTCTGCGCTGAATTGGGCAAATCCGGTTTTTCCTTTGCTGAACCGCGCTCCGCCGCTACTGACAAAGGCGACTACTGGTATATGTTCGATGTGGCGCTGGCAATGGAAAATTTTATGCTGGCAGCACAGTCATATCGCCTGGGTACGGTGGTCATTGGGGCTTTTGATCCCAAAGCCGCCGCTGAGCTCTTGAAGGTTCCAGCCGGTTACGTTGTGGTGGCCTTGACTCCGCTGGGTTATCCGGATGAAGCTCCCCCCGCCCGGCCGCGGAAGGCAATTTCGGAAACCGTCTTCAAGAACCAATTTGGAAAGTAGTTCAAAAGAAGGTGGCAGGGGATAGGGAAGAGGCCGCCAAAATATTCAAGTCAGAAAATATAATCCCCGCTCTCTTGCTCATTGAGAACGGGGATTAGTGTTATGCCTGAATTTGGTTTCTGGTCATTATATTTTTACCGGGCGATCTTACGGTTCACCGGCAGTAACGAAAAACCTCGTTGAATCTAAAACATAATCACATTACGCAGCGCTTTTCCTGCCAGCACCTCATCCATGGCCGGGTTGATTTGAGCCAGCGGATACCGGTTGGTGATTAATTCATCCAGTTTCAACTTCCCGGCTTTGTACAGCTCAACCAGTTTGGGAATTCCAATCTGTAAATTGGTGGAACCCATATAGCTGCCGGTTAAGATTCTTTCCCTATCCAAAAATTCAAAAGGTGACATTGTCAAAGCGTTATCGGTTGGAGTTGGTAAACCCACGATGACAGTCGTCCCGCGTCCCCCTGTCATGCGAAAACCCTGAGTCATGGCAGCGGCGCTGCCTACCGTAACAAAAACGTAATCAGCTCCCCGGCCGTAGCAAATCTTTTTTACTTCAGCAATGGCATCAACCTGTTTGCCGTTAACAACATGCGTGGCGCCAAATTTCCTGGCGGCTTCCAATTTGGATTCCACTACATCAACCGCGATGACAGGATAGGCTCCCGCAAAAGCAGCTCCCTGAACTGAGTTCAAACCCACACCACCTACTCCCACCACCACCACGCTGTGCATGGATTTGACTTCGGCGCGCCAGACCACTGACCCGAAACCGGTAATTACACCGCAAGCCAGCAAAGCCGCGCAGTCCATCGGCATATCATCAGGTATTTTGGCCACCTGAGACTGATCCACAATGGTATATTCGGCAAAGCCGCCCACTTTAAACATTTGGCTCAGAGATTGGCCTTTAATGTTCTTGAAGCGGCTCTCAGTTTTCAATGGGAAAGGATATTCGCAAAGATGGGGCATAGCGCTCAAACAATAGTAGCATTCTCCGCAATTGGCCACCAGTGAGACCACCACATGGTCCCCCGGCTTGACCGCAGTAACTCCCGGTCCAACGGAATCTACTATGCCGGCTGATTCATGCCCTCCAATAGTTGGAAAAAGCGGTCCCAGATCACCATGCAGAGCGTGAATATCACTGTGGCAGATGGCCGTAGCCATCAATTTTACTTTAACTTCACGGACTTTAGGCGGATCCAGAGTTACATCTTCAATAACCAGAGGTTTCCCGGGTTCGTAACCAACAGCTGCCTTCATATTTTCCTCCGTTAAATATTTATTGAATCCTATTATAATACAAAAAACTTATAAGATATACTGTTACGCGTTTTTTGCCAGGATGAGAGACAAAGATTTCAAATGATAGTTAATATCACCATAGGTCACTTCAAGTGCCCTGGCCCGGCGGGTATACCAGTGTAAAACATGGTCATCAGTAAAACCGATAGCTCCGTGAATTTGATGTGCCGAGGTGACTATCCGGCGATAGGCCTGGCCAACCCAGGCTTTGGCGATGGCGATTTCCCGGCTGGCAGTTAATCCCTGGTTGATTTTCCAGGCCGCCTGATAGGTCACACTTTTCGAACCTTCCAGGTCAATCAGCATATCAGCGCAACGGTGCTGGATGCTTTGATAGGCACCGATAGGATGCCCGAAAGCCGTTCTATCTTTGGCATAAGTTAAGGTCAGGTCCAACACTCGCTCCGCTCCCCCCAGCATCAGCGCACAACTCGCCACTGCGGCCTTATCCAGTGTTTTAATCAAAACCGGCCAGCCCTGATCACGTTGTCCCAGTAAATTTTCACTGGAAATCTCCACTTTATCAAAATTGACTTCGTATTGTTTATCCGGAGCCATGGTGTCCAGTAAATTACAGGTAATGCCCGGCGATCGAACATCAACTATGAACAAGGAGATTCCCTCGCCGGAAGCGGAGGCCGGAGAGGTGCGGAAGGCGCAGATCAGATGGCTTGAAGAACCGGCATCAGGCACCATTAACTTGCGCCCGGAAACGATGTATTTATCTCCCTTTCGAACAGCCGCCACTTTGATAGAACCAGGCGAATAATCTGTGAGATGCTCCGACCAGGCCAGAGAAACAATCTGACGCCCTTCAGCTACAGCCGGCAAATACTCCTGCTTTTGAGCTTCTGTGCCGGCTTCGGCCAATAGAGAGGCGCCTAACACCACAGAAGAAAAGTAAGGGCTGATTAATCCGGCGCGGCCCATCTCCTTTAAGACCAGAGTCAAGTCCAGAAAATCTCCGATGCCGCCATAAGCTTCGGGAATGGAAAGCGCCATCCAGCCCAATTCTGCCATACTGTTCCACATCTGGGCGGTAAATCCCCGGGGGTCTTTGGCCATTTGCGCCAGAATTTTATCCGAATATGAATCCGCTAAAAAATCGCGGGCGGACTTTTGCAGCATTTCCTGTTGTTCATTCAAACCAAAATCCAAAGCGAGCCTCCTGATTCCGAATTAATTAGTCATCATTTTTCAGTTTACCGATCCGGTTAATTTGCCGGTGAACATATCCGGGAACCTATAAATGTTGCGTATTATCTTAACCGCGGTAATTCCAATCCTCTCTGGGCAATCACATCTCTGACAATTTCAGAGGTACCCTGTTCCAGACTATGCGCTAATGAGCGCAGATAGCAGGAAGGAACACGCCCAAATAACGGCGCCAATGCTGACTTTTCATTCAATTGATTGTAAGGTCCTAACACCTGCATGCCGAATTCGGCTACCCTCTGATGCAGCTCAAATCCGTACTTATTAAGAGCTGAATCATAATTGGTTAAAATACCCTTACTTTGCTTCCATGTAGCCTGATAATGAATCAATTTTGCCACTTCGCACTCCACAGTCAATTGAGCCAAACGGTTTTCTGCAATGACATCCAGCAAACCGTTGGCCCGGGCAAATTCGGCAATATCCTGAAGCAATGTAGCGGCAATCTGATACCCCACATCGGCAGTACGTTCATAGTCCAATAATGACATGGAAACATACCAGCCCTGATTAACGCCACCCACCACATTCTCCTGGGGAATGTGTACATCGTCAAAAAATACTTCGTTAAATTCATGATGGCCGGCCATATTGATGACCGGGTTAACGGTAATCCCGGGAGTCTTCATATCCAGCAAGAAAAAGGTCAAACCTTTATATGATGGTTTAGCGTTGCGGTCAGTGCGCGCGATTAACACATTCCAATCAGCAAAATGGCCGTAGGTGGTCCAGATTTTTTGACCATTAACTACAAAATGATCATTTTCTTGTTTGGCGAAGGTTTCCAGGGCAGCCATATCCGAACCGTGCCCCGGTTCACTGAGCGTTTCACACCAGATGACTTTCCCGGAGGCAATTCCCGGCAGATGCAACTTTTTTTGAGCGTCTGAACCTTTCAATAATATTGCCGGGGCGACGATGCCGGCCCCGATAGAATCGTAACCGGCAGAATGGTGTTTGGTTAACTCCTCTCTGAGGACTAAACGGTAAAAAGGAGAGGCATCCCGGCCGCCGTATTCTTTCGGCCAGTGCATCGAGAGCCAGCCTTTGGCGCCTATCTTTTGTGTCATTTCACGGTACACCTGAATAAAATCCTCCTGGCTGGCCATATCAAAAAATGATATTTTCTTTTTATGCCATTCCTGAGGACCTTCTTGATCCAGAAAATCCGCTACTTCATGACGAAAGGATTCCAGTTCCGGGCCCAAATCAAAATCCATGCGGTTCGCGCCTCCCTGAATAATCGGTTTAAGCAGTCAATCGTATAAGTATATATGATTCCGAATGGTGCATCTGGTATGTACCACTAACAGGTTTGATATTTGAGCAGGGGGAGGACGGATTGTATCCCGTTCCTCACCCCTGCCCCGGTGTTTCTTAATCTTATTTACCGCTGAATTTGGCAGTGCGGCGATTATTCATTGAAGTCAGCCCTTCATTGACGTCTTTGGTGAACATCACATCACCGGAGACCGCTGCCTCGATGAACAGAGAAGTCCTTTGATCAGTTTGCGCTCCATAATAAAAAGCCGCTTTTGCCAGTTTCTGGGTGAGAGCAGGACCAAGTGCCAGTTTTTTAGCAATTTCGTCTACCGCGGCTTCCAGTTTATCAGCTTCGACGACAAAGTTCACAACACCCCAATCCAGAGCTTTTTCAGGAGTGATCGCATCAGCCAAAAGAACGGCTTCTTTCGCGCGGGTCATTCCCACCTGACGGGACAGGCGCTGGATGCCCCCCAAACCGGGTGTAATGCCTATGGTCATTTCGGGCAATCTCAGTTGGGCTTTTTTGCTCATCACTCTCAGGTCACAAGCCAGCACCATTTCAAAACCACCGCCCATAGCCGGTCCATTAATGGCCGCTACTATAGGTTTGGGGTAGGTTTCCATGCGGGTATAGAGGTCTTGACCGGCTTCAGTAAATTGCAGCACGGTTTTGACATTTTGAGAAGCAAAGGTGGAAACATCCGCGCCGGCACAGAAATTAGCTCCGGCACCGGTGATTACGATCGAACCGACAGCGTCATCCTGTTCCAGAATATCCAGGGCTCTATCAATTTCCATAATGAAATCATAGTTTAAAGCATTGGCTTTATTGACCCGGTTAAGAATCAATTTGGCTACATGGGTCTCTTTGTTGACATCCACTTTTACAAACTCATATTGACCGGCAGTATAGAGGTAGAAGCCTTCGCCAACCCGGCGGCCCACCTTACCGGCGGCAACCATGGCCACCAGCAGAGGTGAAGCTTTGTATCGGTGTTCTTTATAAAGCGCATACAAGCGGTCCAATTCGGCCACAATTTTATCCAGACCAACACTATCGGCCATACGTAAAATGCCCCTCGGATAGTTCAATCCGGTCAGGACACCTTTATCTATTTCTTCCCGGGTAGTTGAATCTGATTCAATCAGTTTAGCGCATTCGTTGACGCCAATCGCCAGAAGCCGGATGGGATCAAAATCAGCTCCGGCGTTCATGGGGATTTCATTGGTTTTGCCGGGTGACCAATCATAGAAACCCGCCCCGCTGCGTTTTCCGAAATGTCCGGCCTTATAAGCTTTTTCAGTTAATGGACCGGCGCGGTAGCTATCGCCGAATATCTCGCGGAAATGCTCCAGAACATGATATCGGGTATCTATAGCGCCGCCCTGCAAGACATCATCGATTTCCAGCAGCCCCATTGGAAGACCCATTTTGTATCTGGCGGCTGAATCAACTGCAAAGATATCTTTAGCTTCACCGTAAGAAACAGCCCAATCTGCCTCGTTTGCCATGGTGACCCAGATACGGTTGACCAAAAAGCCCGGACCATCTTTGACATGCACAATCTCACGGCCCATTTTTTTGGCTACCACATCAGCCACAGCGATAGCTTCCGGAGCGGTCTTTTCACCCTTGATAATCTCAAGCAGTACCAGTGTGCTGGGGGGATTGAAGAAATGTGTACCTACCAGTTGTTCGGGATGTTTCAAGCCTTTGGCAATTTCAGTAATACTCAGGGATGAGGTATTGGTGGCGAAAACAGCATCCGGACGGCAATATTGGGAAACTTCGCCGAAAACCTTTTGTTTAAGGGCCAGAATTTCGGGAACGGCTTCGATGATATAATCGGCATCTTTCACCGCTTCTTTCAAATCTATCATGAACGTAATACGACTCAAGACCTGCTTTTTGGATTCTTCGGTAAAGCGCCCGCGGGCAATCCTTTTGTCATAATTGGCATTGACAATCTGACGGCCTCTTTCCAGAAATTTTTCCTCGATATCCCTGATGATGACATTGAAACCGGATTCAGCCGCCAGCGCTCCGATTTGGGCGCCCATGGCGCCTGCGCCTAAAACCACAAAGTTTTTAATTTCTTTCATAAACTTCTCCTTAGCTGATGATCAGTTTCCAGTTTCCAGACCAGGTATTTTTTCCTTCACCCCAAACGGATAACTGATAACTGAAAACTGATCACTGATAACTTTTTACTTTTTTACCGGCTCGAAAGCATAGTAGACCCGTTCGCAGATCTTTGATTCTTTTTTGACATCTATCGGATGGGCGGGTACCTCAAAGGTAACGAAACGAACCTCATCCCCGATTTTCAACTGCCCGGCAGCGCAATTGATAATGCGTACCAAAAGATGTTTCAAGGGATGGGCTTTGTCAAAACCCAGCCAGGCCATGATCAGGGGAGAATCAAAACCGGTCGGAGCACCGGCCAGAGTTTCTGTTAAAGCTACCACTGTGGCCGTCTTGGGCAGATCAACCCATTCCAGTTCGTCCGACCAGCAATTGGGGCAAGCCACGCCGGGCGGATAAGAGATGTGACCGCATTTCTTGCACCTGGTGGTAGTCCAGCGGCCTTGCTTCATATTATCATAAAATGGGTAAAGGCGGTTCAATTCCGGAGCTTCCAGGGGCCACATATCCAATACTGCAATGTATTTTCCATCCAGATAGGGAGTACCCACGATTTGACATGTTTTTAGTTCTGCCATTATATTAAACTCCTTTTATTCCTTCAGTCTCTGTAATCCTGTTTTATTTCACAGGCTCGGTGCCGTAGATTACCACGGTGTGCTGAGCGCAAACACCACTCAAGTTATGGGTCAGCCCAAATTTGGCATTTTTTACTTGATTGATTGCCCGACCTTGAAGCTGCTTGCAGATTTCTACGGCCTGACGGGCGCCTGTCGCTCCGTAAGGATGGCCTACTGCCAGCAGACCGCCATCGGTATTGGTGGGAGTTTGACCGTCTACTTTAACCCCGCCGGAGGCAACAAAAGGTCCACCTTCTCCCTTCTTGCAGAAACCTAGCTCTTCGACCTCAACAATTTCGGAGATAGAGAAGCAATCGTGAGTTTGGGCTACATCAATATCAGCAGGAGTCAGTTGGGCAGCTTTATAAGCTATGTCAGCGGCTTTCTTCAGATGAGGCCAGTCTGCCAGGGTTTCACCGGGCCAGTTGGCAGACATGCCGTGAGTGGCCACTTGTCCTGTTCCCCGAATATAGACCAGCGGCCTGTCGGTCATGGCTCTGGCCCTTTCTTCAGAGGCGATAATCACGGCTGAGGCTCCGTCAGTTACCGGACAGCAATCGTTCAGGCCGAAGGGATCGCAGACAGTACGCGCCGCCAGGTATTCATCAATAGAGAGGTTCTTCCCGCTGAACTGCGCATTGGGATTATTGAACCCGTAGGCATAGTTGATGACAGACACCGCTCCCATCTGCTCTCTGGTGGTCCCGTATTTTTTCATGTGAGCCTGGGCTATCATCCCAAAAAATGGCGGTGGCACCGCCAGTCCCATAGCTGAATCCCAATCATGATCGTTGGTCATGAGGTTCATGTAAACGCTTTCCCAGCGCTGGGGCATGTTCAATTTCTCAGTCCCGGTAACTAAGACCACGTCAGAAATCCCGCTCTCGATAAGTCCGGTGGCTAAAATAATAGCCGTATTTGATCCTGAGCACAGGGTATCAACTCTGACACAAATAGAGCTGGGTTTAATACCTAATCTGTGGGCTACGATGGGTGCCGTATTTAAAGAGTTAGAATTTCTGCCGGCCGTAGTAGAGGCAAAAATGAGACCGTCAATATCTTTTGGCTGCAGTCCTGGAATATCCCTTGACATGGCGACAGCAGCTTCCTGCAGCATATCAAAAATAGTGGCTGCTCGAACCCCGAATTTGCTTGTTCCTCCTCCGACAATTACCGCTTTTTTCTTTTCTGCCATAAGATTGTCTCCTTGTTTATATTTTTTTAATTAATAAATCTAGCCGGATTATTGAGACTTTAAAGGACACCTTCGTTAGAAAGCTCAGTGATTTTTTCATCGGAATAACCCAGAAGGTCAGATAATATCTCTTGATTGTCCTCACCCAGCAAAGGAGCCGGATATTGAATATTGCCGGGAGTCCTGGACATCTTAAACAATGAGCCAGGAACCTTGACCTTGCCGGAAATGGCCTGTTCTACTTCGATAATCATGTTGCGGCTAATAAGCTGCTGATCATTGCAGACCTCATCAAAGGTTGGAATACGGGTGCACGGCACATCAGCGTTTTTTAACAAAGTCTGTACTTCGTCCGTGGTTTTGGTTTTGGTCCAACCGGTGATGATATTGTCAATTTCCTGACGATGCAAAACACGTTGATTCTGATTTTCCCCCATAGGGGTATTAATCAAATCCGGACGGCCCATGGCCCGGTACAGGCGATGCACCTGCACCAGAACACCGGCAGAAATGAAGACCCGTCCGTCTTTGGTGGGGTACGAATTACTGGGAATCATTGCGGAATGTCCATTACCCAATCTGGGCGGATTTTGACCCAGTAAAAAGTAATAGGGAGAAAACTCAATCGATGACAATTGCCAAATTGATTCCTGCATCGAAATATCGATGGTCTGTCCTTCTCCGGTTCGTAATTTGTGAAACAAAGCCCCAAGGATGGCCATCGCGGTGAACATGCCCGAAGAGAAATCTGCAATAGAGACACCGCAACGGGTGGGGGTATCCGGAAAACCGGTCACCGAAGTCATGCCGCCCATGGCTTGCGCCACCGGATCAAAGCCGGGGTAATCCCTTTTGGGACCGGTCTGACCGTAGGCGGATATTGAAGCGTATATCAATCCAGGATTATGCAAGCACATAGTCTTGCTGCCCAGTCCCAGCTTATCCATTGTGCCGGGACTAAAATTTTCCACCAATACATCCACTTTTTGGACCAAATCCATGACAACAGCGCGTCCTTTTTCACTTTTTAAATCGATTGTCAAACTTTTCTTACCGCGGTTTAAAATAATATAAGCGCCGCCCTCGTTGCCTTCGGTATGAGGTACATCATTACGGGTCAAATCACCCGAGCCGGGTCTTTCCAGTTTAATAATATCAGCTCCCAAATCTCTTAACAGCAGTGTACAAAAAGGTCCGGAATAAACTTGAGTAAAATCCAGTACTTTAATGCCGTCTAATATTCCAGCCACATTACCTCCTGAACCGGACTTGCCGGATATCTATAGTAAGAATAAACAATCTCAACAAAATAAAATCCCCATTTAATAACCGAACAAATGTCTACACCACTTTAATTGTGGTATTACTATCAATCAAATGTTGCAAAAAAGGCGGCTGATAAGACACCCCCAGCAGATACCGGGCCCGGTTCAGCAAAACATCCAGTAAATCTGCCATTTTTTGTTTTTCACTTTGAGTTAATACCGCAAATATCTCTTCCAGCGATGCTACCGTTAAACTGGAATATGATTGTTTCCCCTGAGGAGTAAATATAATTCTAAAACGCTTTTCCTGATCTTCCTTGATTCTGGTCACCACTCCCATCCTGATCATCCCTTTCAACAAAGAGGATATCGAGTGCTGCCGCCGCATGGTCAAATGTTCTAAATCCTTCGCTGTGGTAAACTCATGCTTACTCAACATATGCAGGATTGAGGCCTGTTCAATGGTAAGGCCAAAGCGTGACAGTTCCAGTCCTCTCAGACGAGATATGGCAAAGCGGGTACGATCCAGAAGAGTCCACAATTCATGAATATGTAAACCGGTTTTAAGATTGATATTCTCATCTGCAATTTTTACGTTGAGGTCGGTAGAAATATTCAGTAACTTCCTGGACTGAAGTAACAAGCTGGTTAAAATGCTTGAAAGAGCAGCCCATTCCTTTTCGGTGATGGCTGAAAACGATTCTTCCAAAGAGACGATGGTAGTCCTCTGGTAATGATCCCACCCTTCCGGAGTGATGACAATTTTTAGCCTTTTGCCATCCGGGTATTTTACTTTTTTGACCAGTCCGGAGGATGCCATACCGGATGTTAAAACGGATATGGAATGATGCTGGCGCATGGTAATATTTTCCAGTTCGCCGGGAGTGATAACCCCCTCTTTTGAATTGGTTAAAATATACAAAATAGAAGACTGTTCAATAGTCAATCCATATTTGTCCAGTTCCAATTCCCGCAGTCTGGAAATAGCAAAGACGGTGCGGTCCAATAAGGACCAGATTTCCCGTGCCGGCAACGCTGTAGTATCCTGTATTGTCATAAACCACCCGTACTTGAATGTTTAACCCATCCCACCATCCATCAATAAGGTCTGGCCAACAAAATTCGCGGCCGCCTCTGAAACCAGGTAGACTACCAGACCGCCTACCATTGCAGGAGTGGTGGTCTGGCCTGAAGGAATCATGGGTAAAACTTTCTCAATTTCACCCGCCGGAAATCCGGCTGTGCTTAAGAAATTGGTATCTCCCAACCCGGGAGCGATACAATTCACGTTAATTCCATGTCTGATTACTTCTTTAGCCAAACCTCTGGTGAAAGCAATCACAGCCGCTTTCGAAGCGCCATAATGTAAGCAGCCGGGCATACCGCTGATGCCGGCACCTGAAGAAATATTTATAATTTTACCGTATTTCTTTTCAATCATGGCCGGCAGGACGGCTTTGGTGACATTGAAAGTACCGTAAACATTCAAATTGAAAACGATCTCCCAGTTCTTTTCCGGAGTAGTAACGAATGGCATCCTCTGTGTCGCCCGCCCGGCATTGTTCACCAGAATGTCAATTTTCTCGTACTTTTGCAAACCAGCATCCACCATGGCTTTGACTTCCGGAAGCTGAGTAATATCAGCTTTAACGGCCAGAGCTTGACAACCGAGAGCTTCCACCGCCGCTGCCGTCTGTTGCGCGCCTTCCAAATCTATATCATTGGCAATAATATCACAACCCTTTTTTGCCAGAGCCAGGGCAACACCTTTGCCGAATCCGACCTGGCTTCCGGCTCCGGTAACCAACGCGACTTTTCCTTTCAGTTCCTGGTCCATCCTTCCTTACCTCCAATTTCTTTTAGCTTTACAAGGCGGATTTTCTCACACAGCCATCAAAGATTGCCCGGCCTGTCAGACCCCGGGGGTTAAAACATAGTTGAACGATTCTCTTTGTTAGTGCGCGTTGATAAAACAAAGAAATCACCAATCACAACAGCAATCCAGTTAGTTCAACCCCAATTTCAGGCGGTCAATAACCACTTATATTATAACTTGAATATCTGCCGAAGAAAGCCGCATAAAAATGGCAGAATCATTATAAATTATCGTTTATGCGCTGTCAATATCGATATCTGGATAGACTTTATCTTTGCAGTGAAATACTGCATGACTACTGCTTTTAAGCTCGATTTAGTCAACTCCTCTTTTGGACAACATAACCGGCTTTAGTAACCACCGGAGTTTTTTGTTACCGCAGCATCTTGAGCGTATTGGGATTCAGTTTGCCTTTCATACCCATTTTCATCAACTTTTGCATCTGCCGGAACTGGTTCAATAGTTGATTGATGTCCGAAGTTTGAGTCCCGCTGCCGGCCGCTATGCGACGTTTACGGCTGCCATCGATATCATTGGGGTTATGTCTTTCCCACGGCGTCATAGAAAGAATAATGGCTTCCACTTTCTTAAGTTGTTTTTCTTGCTGTCCTTCATCGATTTTATTGGCCATTTTGGATAACCCCGGAACCATGGAGACCAGAGAAGCCAGCGAACCCATTTTTCTGACTTCTTTCAAGTTTCCCAGGAAATCTTCCAGGTCATAAGTGGACTTTTCCATTTTCTTTTGTAATTCAACCGCTTTTTTCTGATCGAAAGCTTGTTCAGCTTTTTCAATAAGGGTCAACATATCCCCCATTCCCAGAATACGGGAAGCCAGCCGGTCCGGGTAAAAAACCTCCAATTGGTCCAATTTTTCACCGATGCCGATGTACTTAATCGGAACATGAGCTACCCATCTGATGGATAAAGCGGCGCCACCACGGGCATCACCATCCAGTTTGGTTAGAATCAAACCGCTGATGTTCACCCTGGCATTAAATTCTTCAGCCACCCGCACGGCGTCCTGGCCGGTCATTGAATCCACCACCAGCAGGATTTCGTTGGGGCCGGTTTCCTTTTTGATCGCCCCCAGCTCATCCATCAAATCCTGGTCAATATGCAAGCGTCCGGCGGTATCTAAAATAACCCAGCTGATAGCCGTCTGTCTGGCTTTGGCAACTGCATGCCTGCAAATATCCGTGACCGGTACGGCAGGATCTTCGCTATATACTGGAATGTCCAATTGCTTACCCAGTGTAATCAGCTGCTGTATAGCAGCCGGACGGCGGGTATCCGCCGCCACCAGTAACGGGCTTTGCCCGGAGCGTTTCAAACTTAAAGCCAGCTTGGCAGCGGTAGTGGTTTTACCCGAACCCTGTAAACCGACCAGCATGATGACTGAAGGCGGATGACCGGCAGGATTTAGTTTGCTCTGCCCGCCGCCCAGAATAGCTATCAGTTCTTCATTCACAATTTTAATGATTTGCTGTCCGGGTGTGAGGCTCTCCAAAACGGCGGAACCAACTGAACGCTCGCGCACTCTGGCCACAAACTCTTTAACCACTTTAAAATTGACATCAGCTTCCAGCAAAGCCAGGCGGATTTCGCGCATCGCCTCATCAACGTCTTTTTCAGTCAGTTTTCCCTTATTTCCCAGACGGCTGAATATTTTGCCAAGTTTTTCAGTCAAAGACTCGAACATTTCTCACCTGCTTTTGATCTTTTTGAGCATCCCGGATATTTTACAGTTTGACTCTTTTTCCATCGATAATACGGTATTTTCCCAGATATTGGGTTTGTAAAAATGTGTTGTTAAACGTCAGGGTACCCGCCAATTCAATATATTGCATTCGTTTTGCGATGGATTTTTCCATCTCCCGTTTTTTAATGGAAATCAGAGATTGCCGGGCTCCCAAACCGGCGGCATTTCCCACCTGCTTGAAGCTCTCCAGCGGCAAGGCTGGCAGCATTCCTAACAAGATGGCATTGCCCACATCAATATAGGTTCCAAAAGCCCCGGCAATATATACTCGTTTGATATCTTCTTCTTTAACTCCGGCGGTATCCAGTAAGATTTGAATCCCGGCGCGGATGGCGCCTTTTCCCAACTGCACCTCTCGAATATCTTTTTGAGTAATTACCACATCCGGTTTTTCTCCGCTGCCGGCATATATCACGAACTCTTTACCGAGTGCATTGTCCCGCACACCGGCATGCTGTGATCGCATTCTTCCGCTTTCATCCAAAATCCCTGAATCAAATAATTGGGCAATGGAATCAATAATACCGGAACCGCAAATACCAACCGGTAATGCATCATTGATGGTTTTATATTGAACTCTGCCGTGATCAATTGTCATCCTCTCAATCGCCCCGGTTGCCGCACGCATACCGCAACTGATATGACCACCTTCAAAAGCCGGGCCGGAGGCGCATGAGGCGCTGAATATATTGCCGTTAGTGATTAAGGACACCTCGGTATTGGTGCCAATATCTATGGCCAGAGTTAGATCTTTAATATTCAGGGAGTCAATCGCCACCAGCATCGAAACATGATCGGCGCCTACAAATCCGGCGATATTTGGCATAATGTGTACGTAGGCCCCGGGAGCCAGATTCAAACCTATATCGCGGCACTTCAAATCCAGAGATTCCTGAACTGCCGCATTGAAAGGAGGATAACAAAGTGGATGAACTGGTAATCTTAAAAATAAATGATGTATGGCGGTATTGCCCACCATTGTAGAATCGATGATGTCAGTTACAGCGGCGCCCACCTCAGCGCATAAATCTGCCGCCAAACCATTCAATCCGTCGATCACCGCTTTTTGCAGAAGAACTGCTTCCTCCGCTGATTTGAGGGCATGATGCATGCGGCTGGTAATATCCTCTCCATAACTAATCTGAGGATTCATGATTCCTTTGCTGGCGAGGGTCTGCCCGTTTTGCATATCCAATAAATAACCGGCAATTTTGGTCGTGCCCACATCCACCGCTAATCCAAGCGCTTTGCCAGTGGAATTAAGGCTAATAACTTCATTATTACGGACACAAGCCGTTGTTTTCCAATCTGAGTTCCTTAAATTCAAAGATATATTTCTTAAGACTTCCACATCAATAGTTTGACAAACGATATGATGTTCTTTTTCCAAAGCTTCCAATACTCGTGTAGAATCAGACCTCAGGTCCTGAAAAGTGGCCTCGTTCATCTTAATCTGATAACTATGTACCGCCGGAAAAGCAACAGTAGGAATATCGTGGCTCTCAACCTGCATTCTCTGTAAAGTTGTCAGTGATTCAGGGGGAACGTGGATGGTGCAGTCGCTCATGGGATAGGTCAGGCAGGCCAAACGCCAACCATCTTTTATTTGTTGGGTTGAGAATAATTCCAATTCTGTAGATGTGGGGTCAGAAACAGTGCCTTTCATTATTCTGATTTTGCAGGCTTTGCATTTACCAAATCCACCGCAGATACTGACCAACCCTGCACCCAGATAGCGCGCATCCTGCAATAAATTGTTTTCAGGCAAACACTCGCCTCTCCGACCTACCGGTTCAAACTCAATCAAAAAAGGCATCTGACTCCTTATGCTGTTTGCAGTATATGTTCTTATTTAATCAGGGATTAGATAGTATGTCAATTTAAAGAACAAGGGCTGCCCTTGAAGGGCAGCCCTTGTTGAACACCAAATACCGTTTGTTCATGCTTTAATATTATTTAATACCCATCCATTCCTTGGAAACGGTGACGCAGGCTACCGCATCCGGTCTGTAAGCATCCGCGCCGGTGTATTTGCGCACTTCTTCATCAATCTGACCGCCGCCGA
>DAOUAU010000122.1:0-6871 GCA_034433195.1 Dehalococcoidales bacterium | reverse complement strand
GGCTCGAAAGCATCCGAGATGAGAATTAGGGTGATGTGGTGATGGGAGGTGTTTTAAATTTAATATTTGGCGGGATTTGTGATATCATAGAATATTGTGATATAGGAGTGTAGCTCAGCTAGGTAGAGCAATGGTCTCCAAAACCATCGGTCGCGGGTTCGATTCCTGCCACTCCTGCCATCCACACCGGCCGAAGTGGCGAAACCTGGTAGACGCGCCATCTTGAGGGGGTGGTGAGCGTAAGCTCTTAAGGGTTCAAATCCCTTCTTCGGCACTTTATGCTATTCGGAAGGAACAACATAAATATTTGCGGAAGTAGTTCAGTGGTAGAATGCCTCCTTGCCAAGGAGGAGGTCGCGAGTTCGAGCCTCGTCTTCCGCTCCATTTAGAGAGTCCTGGCTGCTTTTCCCCGGGCGGGATAGTTTTTGTGGCGACGTTGCCAAGTGGTAAGGCAGGGGTCTGCAAAACCCCTATTCAGCGGTTCGATCCCGCTCGTCGCCTCCAATTATTTAATGAATCGCTTGAGTTGCCGTAAACCGGGGTCACTTCCATTCTCAGGAAATTTGAAAATTTCTGCTGAAAAGGTGCTATAATACGGCTTGATCAATTGAGTAATTCGGGCCGGGGTGGCGGAATTGGCAGACGCAGAGGACTTAAAATCCTCCGCCCTCAAAAGGCTTGTGGGTTCGAGACCCTCCCCCGGCACCAGCGATTGTGGCTCCATTTCATCCGAATCTGTTTTTTGATTTCCGCCTCTTCGTTTTTCCCCCCAATTCCGCATATTTCGCATATAATTTATTTGACCAGGCAGTGAATATTCGCGAAGAGAAACAGGCGGAGGTTAATTATGCAAACCAAAAGTTGGTGGATCTGTTCGGATTGTGATTATGTCATCCAGGCTGAAATGCCGCCCAAAATCTGTCCGCAATGTCATCAACCCTGTCTTTTCAGTGATGTCACCTGTTACGTGCCTGAATGCGGCGGCCAGGCCAATCTGGATGTCCGGTTAGTGGCTGCCAGGCATGCCGAGGCCGGCAAATCTGCTAAATTGTAAAACACCATCACTTTGCGGAAGCGAGGCCGAGCGCGGCCAAGAGTGATGACCACCGGCAAGTTCTTCATTCACTCTGACAGTGTGTTCCGGGACTTTAGTGATTAAGGGGTATCCCGGCTTCCTTAAGGTGTTTTTTTATTCTGGGGATGCTGTCTACGGCGGCTAATTCACCGTGCAATATCAGCTCTTTAGAACGGTGGAATTCGCCCGGTGAGATATGGGCTACCTGCGGGTGGATTACCTGATCAGCGCCGTCACATGCGGCATGGGCGGTGTAATAGGTGGAGATGTAAATTGATTGTATTATGACCTGAAACAGCGTTGGTTCTTTGATCTCAGTCGCCTGACGTAAATAAGCCTCTCTTTCAGCTTTATCCGGAGTGACATCTACTGCGATGATGAAATCCGCTCCCATATCTTTAACGGTTTTAACCGGCACCGGATTGACCAGGCCGCCGTCTACCAAAAAGCGGCCATGATTTTTTACTACCGTGAAAATAACCGGGATGGAAATACTGGCTCGGACGGCTTCCAGAACGGAACCAGCGTTTATTACCACTTCATCACCACTGATAATATCCGAAGCTATACAGGAAAGCGGGATTAACAGGTCTTTAAAATCGGTGTCTCCGATAAAATGCCCAAGAACTCTGGTCAGACGTTTACCGCTGATAAAACCATTTTTGGGCAAAGTCAGGTCTACCAGTGAAGCGAGCGCCACCCAATCCAGCGCCATAGCCTGTTTTTTCATCAGCACTGCGTTTTGTTCACGGGCGTACAACGCGCCTACCAGAGCCCCGGCGCTGGTGCCGGCGATCATATCGATGGGTATGCCTTCCCTTTCCAGTACTTCCAGCACCCCGATATGAGCTATGCCACGGGCGGCTCCGCCCCCTAATGCCAGTCCAACTTTAGGTCTTGATATTGGCATATTGCGCCACTTCAATCAACTCTTTGATAATATGTCACCCCGTGATTAACGCTTCTAAGGATGCTGCCCTGAAACATCTGAGTTCAGCCGTTAATCAAAGGCTGAACAAATATAGAGGAGGCGCGAATACCTCCTCTTTGAATTTGATTGTAATCAGCGTGACCGAGTCAAGGTGAGTTATTCCTCATCTTCCGGTGGATATTTCTCACGGTCGAGGCCGATTTCTTTTCTGGCTGAAGCATGCAATTTCTGTAAGAGTTTGCGCAATTGTGTTCTCTCAGAATCGGTCAGAACACTCATGATGCGATGGATGGGACCACGTTTGGTTGAAAACTCATATACTTTTTTACCTTTTTCAGTCAAAGAGACCCTGACCAAATTTTTCCTTTCCAGATCATGCATCTTTTTAACAAAGCCTTTTTCAGCCATCCTCTCAATCAAAGCCGAAACCGTGTGGGGCTGGCGCAGGATGAAGCGGGAAATTTCTGATGGAGTGGCTTTGTTGTCCAGAGCCTGTACAATAAAAAGAACACCCACCTGTTCCGGGGAAACCCCGTAACGGTGCAGTTCCTTTTCTCTGGAACGGTAGATGGCATAGCGCGTGTGAGTCAACAGCATCCAGAGATCGTGGTCTTCATCCGAGTAGGAATAGTATTTGGCTTCTTCATCGTATTGCATTTTTTCTGTTTTCCTTCCATACCTATATTTTGCTCCCGGCCAGGGAGTTATTCGCTGGGAAATTAGTTAAGTTCACCATAAGTAAAATCGTTTACGATATTAACATATTATAACATGGTTTTGGAATTTTGTATCATCTTTTTTAGAAAAACGTTTATTGATATCAAAACGACGGTTGAAAATGAGCATTCAACTTTCCAGGACGAAAAATGGAGCGGAAGATATAATGAATTCAGAGCTTGTTACCAGGATAATCCGATTGAATCAATCTATAACAGGGCGGGTGAGATTAAATGCCAAACAAAATCAAGATCTGTTCGGGACTTTTATTTCTGGCACTGGCAGCATTTCTGGCGGCCTGTTCTCAAACGGCGGTCAAGATTAGCCCGGTGGTCAGCGACGCTGAAGTGGAGGCAGTAGAATTTCAGGGTCAGGAATTAACTCCCCTGCGATATCAAAGGAATAATGCATTAAGTTGGACTCAGCATATTGATAAAGCTAGTTACCGGTTGAGGGTAGATGGTCTGGTAGTTACACCACTCAGTTTGAGCTATGCCGATCTCCAGGCTTTGCCCCAGACATCCAAACTGAATACGCTAAATTGTGTGGAAGGCTGGGATTTTATCGCCAAATGGACCGGCCCCAAATTAGAGCATATTTTTCAGCAGGCCGGAGTACAGCCGCAAGCCAAAATCGCCATTTTTTACACCACCGATGTGCCGGAAGGCTATTCCTCATTGGAAGTGGGTTACATTCTGGACAAGGGTATTCTGATAGCTCTGAAAATCAACGATATCACTCTTCCGGACGAGCGGGGTTTTCCTTTCCAGGTGATGGCGGAAAGCAAATATGGTTATAAATGGGCCAAGTGGATTACCCGCATAGAGCTATCTTCGGATATCAATTTCAGAGGGTATTGGGAACAAGCCGGATATAGCAACCAGGCCGATGTAGGCGGGCCCCGCTTTGGCGACTGAGCCTGCGGGTAATTTATTTTCAGCACTCGGTTATGTTATACTTTATGAGACATAAAGTTGACTTTTGGGAGATATCAAACCAATGTTAGTGGTAGATCTGATGACCAAAGATATAATCACCGTGACTCGTGAAACCCCGGTGCTGGATGCCCTCAAACTGATGCGTGAACACAATATCCGGCGTATTCCGGTGGTGGATGAAGACCGGCGGCCGGTAGGCGTGGTCTCTGAGAAAAGTATCGAGAAATTGAAACCTACCGGCATACCTTTGTTATGGCAGTCTGCTTCGTGGGCCTCCAGGCATACAGTGGGAGAGGTGATGAACAAGCGGGTGATCACTATCAAACCGACGGATACCGTCGAGTTCGCCACTTACAAAGCCCAAACAAACAAGGTGGGTTCTCTGGTGGTGGTGGAAGATTATAAAATAGTTGGGATAGTAACCACTAATGATATATTCTATAAGATTGTCAATCCAACTCTGGGAATCGATGAGCCTGGTTCCCGCGTGGTAGTGGTGGGAGGGGGTACCGGAGAGAATGCCGTGGAAATACTTTCAGCTATTAACAAGCTGGGGGTAGGGATCAAAATAATCTGGTCGGTGATTTCAGTCACCAATCAAAAAAGAAATCTGGTGGTACATCTGGATACTGATGATGCCCGTAATGTGGTAGGGGAGTTGACGCGCATGGGGTATGAGGCCAGGATTGTTAACAGGTAAATTCAGGCCAGCGTAGCTCAGTTGGCAGAGCAGCGCTTTCGTAAAGCGCGGGTCGGGGGTTCGAATCCTCTCGCTGGCTCCAGATATGGACATCAGACACTCTGAATTACGCTCAGGGTGTTTTTGTTCAGGCAGACACCTGGCGCACATCTGGAAAGTGTCTCCGAAACGCGGTAACATTTATGGGTAATGATGAAAGATGCCGTTGAGCCTGACTCAAAGGTATTTCCGGGGAGAAGAAAATGAGCCTTTTAGTTGAAAAATTGATTAAACAACGTCAGTTCAAACCACAGGCAATGGGTTTTTTGCTGAACAAACCTCAGACGGAAAAATCACAAATGTTATTGATTGCGGAAACGGCGGTGGATAATTGTGACAAGATGGCGGATAACCTGAAAGCGGCTGATGCCGTATTGCTGGATATCACCAGGGCGTATGATGTCAGTGCGATGGAAAAAATGTGTCAGATTAAAGATGCCGCTCCAGCTGGCGGCCGCCTGAAAAGTTCTACGGCGGCGGTCATCGAAAAAACTCTGAATGCGAAGTGTGATTTTGTGGTTTTTCCGCTCTCGGCCCCGGTCACTCTAACCCGCAAGGAGAAATTGGGCCGCATACTGGAAATTGATGGTAATTTGACTGAAGGATTACTCAGAGCGATTGGTGATTTGCCGCTGGACGCGGTGATGGTCACAGACAAAGTTTTAGAACCGGCTTTGACTATCAATGGTTTGATGTATCTTCAGCGCTTGTTGCTCATAGTGAACAAACCGGTGCTGGCGGTCATCCCGGATAATTGGCGCGGTCCGGAACTTCAATCATTGTGGGATATGGGTCTGAGCGGAGTGGTGGTGGCAGTGAATGATGAGAAAACCGCGCAAAACCTCTCTGAACTGCGCGCGGCGATTGAAAAGCTGGAAGCTCCGGCTTTTCGCAAGAAAGATAAAACCACCGCTATTTTGCCCAGAATCGCGGACGCAACCACACCCCATCCGGAACATGAGGAAGAAGAAGAATAGCCTCCGGTCCCAACGCTGACCAGATTGAAACCGGGTCTATTTTAAAAATGCCGCATCTGGTGCGTTGAGGCTTCGGTATAAAGTGGTTAAATTTTCAAAATTCTTTGGCATCATCCGGCCAGTCAAACCGGGTTCTTCCGTATGGGTTGAAGCGCCGGCGTTTAAGGAACGGGCATTGTGTCAAATCAGACAGGCGGTGGTTTCATTCCTGACATCCCTTTTCGTTGTAAGCATATCGCGCGGAACAGTGCGGGGACGGAGGTCCTGCCGCCTGGCGGCTGGCGTCATTTTATTGATGGCATTATGCCTGTGCAGTCAGAGTATAAGCTCCGCTGACATCCGGCCTGACCGAGCCGCGCTGATTCTGGAGCCGGATTCCGAACTTCCGGCGGCGGTTGATTGTTTTGATACCGGCGATGCCGCTTTTCACTCTGAGATGCACCAGTTACGGGATATGGCGCAGGCTACCATCTTGCTCCCAACCGTCAGTTTAAATCTATCTTCATTCAAGCCTGAAACCGTCACTCCTTCCGTAGAGACCTCTGACCGCGATAAAAGCGCCGTCCGTCTGATTCTGTGGTTGTTTGGAGGCCTGATTGTTCTGACCATCATCATGATAGTGGTGGTCATAGCGGTCCTGAAAAAATTCAAAAGACTGAGTTAGTCCGGGGGAGTGCGAATGCCGTCCGGATTGGGTGTTTTACCACGGACCAGAGAAGCAAAAATCGCGGCCAGGCAAAGGACCGCAAAAATGGCAAAAGCTACTTTCACCATCAGCATGAAGCCGGGATGTGATTCTCTGGTCATCACCGCATTGCCGATGATTAAAGAGGTCAGGATTAGAGTGATGCCCATGCTGAGGGTCTGGCCGATGGTGCGCATGGTGCTGGTCATTGCCGAGGCCACCGCATAATATTTGGGTATTACCGAACTCATGATAGCGTTGGTATTGGGCGGCACGAACAGACCGAAGCCGGCACCGATCACACCCAATATGATGACCAGCCGGACGATGGCGGTATCCTCGTTCAGAAATATCAGACTGGCCAAACCCAGGCATAACACAGACATACCTGTCGAAGCCACCAGGCGCGGGTGTATTTTATCAGATAACCACCCTGAAAACAGAGCCACCAGAGTTTGAACTATGGGCTGCACCATCAAAACCCAACTGGCTTGCAAGGGGCTGTAACCTTTGACCAGCTGCAGATACAATGAGAGCAGATAGGCGATGGCGGCGGTGGCGCTGTAAGTGATCAGTGAGGCAAGATTGGAAAAAATAAAAGAGCGGTTATTCTTGAAAGCACGAATATTCAGCAGCGGGCTGGGGATGCGGTTCTCCCAGAAGATAAAACAGACAATGGCTATAATTCCGCCGGTGGTGATCAGAATACCCAGGATAGTGCGGATTTGTGAAAAACCGTAGATTATGGCTACCAGGGCTAGTGCGAAGATGACTGAACCGGTGAAATCGAATTTTTCACCTCTGGCGCC
>DAOUAU010000121.1:0-1652 GCA_034433195.1 Dehalococcoidales bacterium | reverse complement strand
GTGCGGTCAATAACCTGGTCCGGCACCATTAATTCCCCGGGTCTTAACTCATCTTTAAAACTGCCGCAGGAGTTGATGGCGATAATATGCTCAACTCCCAGTGATTTCAGAGCATAAATGTTGGCCCGGCCGGGTATTTCATGGGGTAATATCCGGTGTCCCCGGCCGTGGCGCGGTAAAAATGCTACCCCCGTTCCGTTTAACTTACCGGTGACAATATTATCGCTGGTATCACCGAACGGAGTATCCATGCAGATTTCGGTCATATCCGTCATACCCTCGATCTGGTATAACCCGGTCCCTCCAATAACCCCGATTTTGGCTTGATGCATTTTTAAAATCCTCCTGAAAACGTTATAAATCGATGTTCACTCAGATTATGGTGTTTTGGTTAAACCTCTTTCAAATTGTCCCCGTATTATACCCTGTTCGGTGATAATGGCAGTAAGATATTCGTGGGGAGTGACATCAAAGGCCGGATTGCAGGATTCGGTTCCTTCAGGGGCGGTGCGGATACCCTGGAAACCGAGGACTTCTTCCTGCGCGCGTTCTTCGATCACAATTTCTTTCCCAGAAGCAATCGAAAGGTCCACTGTGCTCAGAGGAGCCGCGATATAAAATGGAATGCCGTGTTCTTTAGCCAGTACTGCCAGAGAATAGGTGCCAATTTTATTGGCGGTATCTCCATTGCGGGCAATACGATCGGCGCCTGTGATAACAGCCTGAATTCTTCCCTGCCGCATCAAAGCTCCTGCCATTGAATCGGTTATCAGGGTGAAGGGGATACCGGCTGTTTTTAACTCAAAGGCGGTTAAGCGGGCTCCCTGTAACAGCGGACGGGTCTCAGTAGCTATCACCCGGATTGGTTTACCTTCCTTGAAGGCCTGTTTGATCACACCCAAAGCAGTACCACATCCGCCGGTAGCCAGCGCTCCGGCGTTGCAATGGGTCAAAATTGTCCCGCCGTCATCAAAAAGTGCGGATCCGGACCGGCTGATCAGGGTGTCTGAGTTAATTTGTTCCTGATGGATTTGACGCGCTTCTTCCAGTAAAGCCAGCCTGGCAGCATGAATATCCCTGGCGTTTTTTAGAAGATGTTGCATTCTTTCCAGAGCCCAAAACAGGTTACGGGCGGTGGGACGGCTATTCCAGAGTGTTTCAATCACACTTTTCAACCGGCTTCTGAATATTCCCAGGTTATCGGTCTGAATGTCCAAAGCCCCCAGGGCTACTCCATAAGCCGCAGCAATGCCGATAACCGGAGCACCGCGAACGGCCAGGCGTTTGATGCATTCGGTTACTTCCCGGTATTCAGTTAGTTCAAGATATTTTTCCTGAGCAGGCAGTAAAGTTTGGTCCAGTATCACCAGCTTGTTGTTTTTCCATTCCAGCGGTTGTAAATCAGACACATTGACCTCCTCGGCAGAGAGAAACCTGTATTAATTATACTCGCTTTAGCCTAAAACTGGCAGAGCGTCTACTCACTTTGTTATTGTTTTTTCATTGTCTGGAATCCCCGGAGGGAGACGATACTCTAGCTTTTTCTTCTCGTTTTACAATCGTTTATTTTGTTGGACAATGAAGCTGGAAAACAAAAAAGCACCTTAACCCAACTTCCGCAGTTATGAGCCTGAGATGACTTTTCTCAGGCT
>DAOUAU010000120.1:0-4569 GCA_034433195.1 Dehalococcoidales bacterium | reverse complement strand
ATTCTCCCTCCTGGCAGGCGCCGTCGCCAAAAAAGACCGCCGCCACTTTTCCCCGACCGTCTAACTGGGCGGCAAATGCGGCGCCCAAAGCAATCGGTAATCCGGCGCCAACTATACCATCCGCGCCCAGCATGCCGATACTGAAATCAGCGATATGCATCGAACCGCCTTTGCCTTTGCAGTAACCGGTCTGGCGTCCATATATCTCGGCCATCATGCGTTTCATATCAGCGCCTTTGGCGATGCAGTGGCCGTGCCCGCGGTGGTGGCTGATAATGCGGTCGGTTTTTTTCAGATGTGCGCAAACGCCAGCGGCAATGGCTTCCTCACCGATGTAGGAATGCACGAACCCCACGATCTGGTTGTCAAAATACTCTTTGACCAGTCTTTCCTCGAAGAGGCGGATAGTTTGCATGGTGGTGTATAAGGCAATCTGCTGCTGGGGTTTGATTGACATAATTAACCTCCCGGATTAACGTCTGAGATAGTTTTTAACGTCTGATTAAAAGCATTCTATCACTATTGTTATAATTCCGACAAACTTCGCAAGGCCTCCCCTTGCAAGGCCTCCCCTTGGAAGCTAGTAGGAGTAAAGCGGTTGTTAGAACGCCCAAAAGCTCTATGTTATGATGATGATGGAGGTTCAACTTTGAAAAACTTTAATGCCGTGGTATTTGATATGGATGGTCTGCTGCTGGATACGGAAACGATCGCTTTGAGGGCGTTTGTGGCCGCCTGTCAGGAGATGGGTTTGAACCCGGATTTGGGTATATATCATAAATGTATCGGGACTAATTTTGCCCGTACCCGTCAAATCCTGCAAGAGGGCTATGGACCGGATTTTCCCTATGACGCCATTTCCAAACTGTGGAATCAGAAATTTACGCATCAAGTGGAAAATTTTCCCATCCCTAAAAAAGAAGGCGTGGTCAGCCTCCTGGAATTTCTGGAGCAAACCGGAATCAAACGGGTAATCGTTACCTCAACCCGCTATCCTACAGCCTTGAAAATGCTGCAAAATGCCGGTATTTTGAGGTATTTTGAGTTTGTGATTGGCGGGGATCAGATTATCAATGGCAAACCCCATCCGGAAATCTATCTTAATGCCTGTCAGAAGTTAGGGGAAAAGCCATCGGATTGTTTGGCTTTGGAAGACTCTGAAAACGGCGTCCGTTCCGCTCTGACCGCCGGGTTGACAGTCATTCAAATTCCCGATTTGGTCCAGCCTACAGATGAGGTCAAAGCTTTCGGGCATTTGATCCTGGGTTCATTGATTGAAGTAAAAACCCTCATCATGCATACACAATGTCAGCTTGTTAAAAGAGATGAATAAAATTATTACGGCCTTTTTGTAAAACGGCCTCTTTGGGCTCTATCAGATGATCGATCCGGGTTATGGTTATTCCGTTGATTTTAACGCCTTTTTGCCGGATAATTCTTTTAGCCTCGCTTTTACTGGAGCATAAACCGCTGCGCACCAGCAAATCAGTAATCGGCAGAGCACTGCTCATCCTGAATTCGGGCATCTCCTCAGGCAGTTGTTTTTGCTGGTGCACGCTCTCAAAAAGAGCGGCCGCTTTTAAAGCCGCGGCATCTCCATTCAAGCTGGAAACGATCTCGAACGCCAGCAGTTTTTTGGCTGCCATCGGGTGTATTCCGCCCTTTTTCAGTTGGAATTCCAAATCAACCACCTGTTCAGGCAGCCAGCGCGTGACAAAAGTGAAATAGGGCATTATCAGTTCATCCGGCAGACTCATCACTTTGCCGAACTGTGATTCAGACGGTTCCATAACACCAATGTAGTTGCCCAGGCTCTTGGACATCTTGTTTTTACCATCCAAACCCGGCAGTAATGGAAAAGCCAGGCAAACTTGCGGTTTTTGACCGTGTATTTCCTGCAGCTTGCGTCCGGCCATCAAGTTGAAAAGCTGCTCGCTGCCTCCAATCTGGACATCACTATGGAGATGAACGGCATCATAACCCTGTGCCAGCGGGTACAGCAACTCACTCAGCCAGAGCGGTTCGTTGCTTTCGATGCGTTTATGCAGACGGTCACGTACCAGGAATTGTTGGACACTAAAACTGGAGGCCAGTTTCACTATGTCCGGAAAGCGCAGTTGATTCAGCCAATCATGATTATAAACCACGGTGGTCTGCTGCCTGTCCAGGATTTTAAAGGCTTGCTCGGCATAAGTGGCGGCATTACGCATGATTTTCTCAAATTCAGCGGCCGGCCTGGCTTTATCGTGATCACTGGGGTCGCCAATCATACTGGTAAAGGTGCCGATCACGAAAAAGACCTGGTGTCCGTAATCCTGAAATTGGCGCAGTTTGCGCATAGTGATGGTATGTCCCAGATGTATGTCCGGGGCTGTCACATCATAGCCGCAATATACTCTGAGGGGCTTGCCGGAATCAGCAGACTCCTGCAGACGTAATTTCAATTCCCTGGCCATCATCTCTTTTAGCTGGGGGTCTCCAAACTCCGCTCCCCGTATCAGTAGTGAGACCTGTTGTTCTAGGGTGTGCATACTTAGCTCCTTGTCAGAATAAAAAAAGCCCGGAGAGTGGTGTTCTTTCCGGGCTCAAATACTGGTACTGGTTGTTGGTGTCTAATTCAGAAGTGGCTCTCCCCAAAAGACAATGTTAGCCCGGCGGACATCACAGTCTGCGTAATAATAGCGGCCGGAATACGTCTTCAAGTTCATTATTGCTGCTCTTTGGTTCAACATGCTTGTATTATATTTCCATTCAGATGCACCTGTCAAGTCAATGATGCCTTATTTCTTTCCCGTGGGCGGTCCGCCGCCGCCATGGCCGAATGGCCGGCAATCCAGCAAGATGAACGGTGTATTGACCCTGGTAATGGTCAAAGGATTATGGGGCAATCCGGCCGGAACCACCACTGCGGTGGGTTTAGTAACCATGTGTTTCTCCATCTCATCGCCCAGGGAGACTTCTACCTCTCCGCCTAATTGACTTAAATCATCGGTATTGACCCCCAGGAAGAAAAGTATTTCAGGCTGTGGATGGGTATGCGGTTTGGTAGGGTCCGGGTCAAAGCGGTAAGGCGCTTTTTTAAGACTTTCGTATAATAGTAAAAACTCAAACTCAACATTGGGATTGCGTAAGAAGGTCAGGTATCCTCCTGAATCATCCCGGTTGGCCGGGCCGTAGTGGAATGCTCCTTTACGTTGATAAGAAGCAGTCATGATTTTATTGCGGTGTTTGGCGCCCCAGCCGGCGTATTTTTCCTGCTCCGGCACATCAGCGGCAGCCGGGCTGGCACTCCATTGCGGGGCGCAGGAAACCTGGAACATAATCGGTCTTTTCTCCATACGTGTGATGGAGGCCGGAAAGTGTGGTAAACCTCTGGGGAGGAAGACCGCCGAAGACGTGGTAATGATGTGTTTTTCCTTTTCTTCACCCATAAAAAATTCAATTTCAGCGCCCAGGTTGCCGATATCTTCCATATCTGATCCCATCCACAGCGTGACCTGATTGAAGTCATGCTGATGAGTACCATCAATGCCTTCACTGATTTTACCGGCGGACCAGAAGGTACCGAACTGAATGTCTACATCCAGCCCCAAAAAATCTTTATTTAGTTTGGCGCCTTGACGGAAGGATACTGCCCCGTAATCCTGAAAAGGAATCGTCTTGACATAATGACCATATTTGCCTGTTGCCATCAATCACTCTCCTCATTTTATTACGGATAATCCATCACTGATGATTAAACACTTTGTAATCGATTAACGTTTTAGATATTATATATCATATGTTGGTTAAAATATCATTAAGTATTTTCAACGGGAGGAAACAGTGGAAGAAAAGATTGTCTATTTTGAACAAGCTGGCAAGGACAATACCGCAGAGACACTCAAATTAGCTTTGGAAAGGGCTAAAGCGCGGGGAATAAAGAAAGTGGTCCTGGCTTCAACCTGGGGAGATACCGCCAAAATCGCGGCTGAACGGTGGGCTGGAACGGGTATAAAAATCATTGTCGTGCCTCATCAGTTCGGGTTCATGTTTGAGCCCAAACAGCATTTTCCGGAAGAACTGGTGCAGGAATTGAATAAACAAGGGCATAAAGTACATTTTGCCAGCATGTTATTCCATTCCGAAGATTTGCTGCAAGGCAATACCGCCAGGGCTATCGCCAATATGCTGCGTACGTTTTGCCAGGGTATGAAGGTGGTGGTGGAGATAGTTTTGATGGCAGCCGATGGCGGCCATGTTCTGACCGGTGAACAGGTAGTGGCAGTGGCCGGAACCGGACGCGGCGCAGATACTGCGGTAGTGGCTTTCGCGGCATCCTCAAATCATATCGGAGACCTGCATATCACCGAAATAATCTGCAAGCCGTTGCAAACCAAACAATTTGGGCCCGGCGGTCCACCGCCCGCTCCGCCCGCCCCGGGAAAATAATAAAAAGAGGGGCGATTGGCAAAAATCGCCCCTCTTTGCTGCCGATAAAACTGAACTGAACCTGTCTTATGATATCCTTTCCTCAAATTCAGAGGGAATATTCTCTCCTCCGGAGTTTTTGAGAAACAGAAACAATGG